>CAYNFV010000027.1:6558-13118 GCA_964396645.1 uncultured Dehalococcoidales bacterium | reverse complement strand
TTCTATGTCCTTGGGCTGTCAAGTCTAACATGCTGGAATCTGAGCGTAATCGTCCTCTTGCATTAGCGAACAAACCAGGAGAAGGTCTGGACATGTCAGACCCGGAAGTACAAGCGTCCATGCAGTTTCTTAAGCAATTGCATGAAGATGGCATGCCGCCACAGCAGGTCGCGAATATTGTATTTGAGGCGATTAAGGAGAACAAATTCTATATCCTTCCCGATGCTGGGATGTTTAAACCCATGATAAAAGCGCGTATGGAGGATATCCTCCAGGAACACAATCCCACAACTTTGCCCTTTCCTCTTGACCTGAAATAAGACAGTGTTTCGGCATATATATTGCTAAGAGGGTGAGGCTACGTCTATAATCAGATTATGAAGGTATTGAGCTTGCATAGCTGGCAGGTCCCCACTGCCCAGGCTTTTGATATTCAGCTACGGCTGGCGTCACAGGTATCCAGAATTAATGAGTTAGCCAGCCCCCGCTATATCGCTGGCTTGGATATATCGGTTGACCGGGAGCGGGGGATGGGGAGGGGGGCGGTGGTGGTCTTAAGCTATCCCGAACTTGAGATTGCCGAAGTCCAGACGGTGGAGGACAATATAGATTTTCCCTACGTACCCGGGCTTTTGTCTTTCCGGGAAGCGCCAATAACGCTGGCCGCCTGCGAAAGATTAAGGATAACCCCCGACCTTTTTCTGGTGGATGGGCAGGGGGTTGCCCACCCCCGGCGTTTGGGGCTGGCCTCGCACTTGGGGCTTTTCCTGGATACCCCGACCATCGGCTGCGCCAAGTCAAGGCTCTGTGGGAGCCACGGTACGGTCGCCGAAGAACCGGGCAGCCACGCCGAGCTTCTGGAAAGCGAAGAGGTTATCGGCGCCGTTTTGAGAACTAAGGCGAGAGTAAACCCAATCTACGTATCCATAGGGCATAAGGTTGACCTGGAGAGTGCGCTCTACTGGGCGATGCAGTGCTGCCGGGGCTACCGTTTGCCCGAGCCCACCCGTTTGGCCCACCTGGCGGCGGGTGGCAACCTGAAGACGTCAAAGGATAGTACGAGCGCCGGACTACAGCGGAGGCTTTTGTAGGTGCAGGAAATAAAGGACAAGCTCAAGGACTTGCAGGCTCGAATCTCTATGGCCATGGTGCATCTTTGACATCGCCGCCAGAGAGAAAGAGATTCTGGAATTAGAAAAAAAGACCTCTGCCCCCGACTTCTGGGCGGACCAAACACGGGCGCAGGAGGTTATGCGCCAGTTTGCCGAGCAGAAGAGGGTAGTGGAGCGGTGGCGGGGGGTGGAAAAAGAAGCTGCCGATGCCGCCGAGCTAATCTCGCTCGAGGATAGCTCGCTGTCGGCCGAGATAGAATCCGAGGTGAATAAGCTAGCCTCCCGGCTCGATGAGATGGAGCTGGAGCGGGCTTTTAGCGGCGAATACGACGAGCGGAATGCCATTCTCTCCATCCATGCCGGTGCCGGAGGCACTGAATCGCAAGACTGGGCGCAGATGCTGATGCGGATGTACCTGCGCTGGGCGGAGCGCCGCGGCTACAAAGCTGAAGTACTGGACGTTTCGCCGGGGGAGGAGGCGGGGATAAAGAGCGCCGTTATCGATATCGGCGGTGATTACGCCACCGGTTATCTAAAATCGGAACACGGCGTTCACCGGCTGGTACGGCTTTCCCCCTTCGACGCCGACCACGCTCGCCATACCTCCTTTGCCCTGGTGGAGGTAATGCCCGAGGCCGAAGCCGACGTAGACGTGCGCATACCGCCTGATGATTTAAAAGTGGAGACCTTCCGTTCCAGCGGGCCGGGGGGTCAGCATATGCAGAAGACGAGCAGCGCGGTGCGGTTGACCCACCTGCCCACGGGGCTGACGGTCTCCTGCCAGAGCGAGCGCTCCCAGCACCAGAATAAAGAGATTGCCCTGAAGATACTGCTTTCTCGCCTCCTGGAACTGGAACTGGAAAGGCGGGCGGAGGAGAGGGCCAGGATTAAAGGGGGGCGGATTGAGGCGGGGTGGGGCAATCAGATACGGAGCTACGTCCTCCACCCCTATAAGATGGTCAAGGACCACCGCACCGAATACCAGAGCGGCGATACCGAAGCCGTGCTCGACGGTGAGCTGGACGGTTTTATCTCCGCCTACCTGCGCTCTAAACTGGGTGAAGAAGAATGAAAAAGAGATTCGCGCTACTAGCTTTAATGCTCTGCCTTACGCTGGCGGTGTTGAGTCCCGTTATCACCCAGGCCCAGGGCGAGCTTACTGTGCTCGATAGTAGTGCCCAAGCCGACTTTCCCATGCGGCTCAGCTTTAGCCTCTCGGCGCGGAGTAATTTCGATATTACCGACATTCGCTTCTGCTACTCCATCGACCGTGCCGGCTTTGCCGATGTCTTCACCGAGGCCTCGGTGGACTTCGTCCCGGATACGACCGTGGACGCCAGCTGGAGTCTGGAGATGGTGATGGTGGGCGGGCTGCCCCCCGGTTCCATCATCGACTACTGGTGGAAGATAGCCGACGCCGGCGGCAATCAACTGGAGACGGAGCCGATGAGCGTCCGCTTCGACGACACCCGCTACGAATGGAGCCGCCTGACCGAGGGGCAGATAACGCTCTACTGCTACCAGGACGACGAAGATTTCGTCAACGAGCTGATGGATTCCGCTTTAGATGCGCTGGCGAGGCTTTCCGCGGATACGGGCGCTGTGCTGGAGAAGCCGGCTCAGCTCTATATCTACGCCAATTCCCTGGACCTGCAGGGGGCGATGATTTACCCCCAGGAGTGGACGGGTGGGGTGGCCTATACGCGGCACGGCATTATCGCCATAGGCATCGCGCCCACCAACGCAAGCTGGGGTAAGCGAGCCATCGCCCACGAGCTGGCGCACTTGGTTGTCCACCAGATGACGCTTAACCCCTATAACGACCTGCCCACCTGGCTGGATGAGGGGCTGGCTATGTACGCCGAGGGCGAGCTGGAGGAAGTATTTATCAGCTACCTGGAGCGGGCGATAGATGACAAAAGCCTTATCTCGGTGCAGAGCCTTTGCAGCCCCTTTTCCACCAATTCCGATATGGCTACGCTCGGTTACGCCCAGAGCGCTAGCCTGGTAAGATACCTTATCGAAAGTTACGGGCAGACTAAAATGCTCTCGTTATTAAATGCCTTTAAGGAAGGCAGCGGCTACGACCAGGCCCTGAAGGCGGTTTACGGTTTTGACATGGATACACTGGATAGCCTGTGGCGGGAATATGTCACCCCGCCTGAGCGACCGCCTGTTCAGCCACCGGTGGTAGAGGAACGGGTGCATCCAGCACTGGTGGTACTGCTGTCGGCGCTGGCTACGTGGCTTCTCCTGGCGCTATGCCTGCTTGCCGAAAAATGGCTGCGGAGGCGAGGCTGATGGACAAGTCTTTTACCATACACGATTTGCCCCCCTCAGAGCGTCCCCGGGAGAGGCTGCAGAGGCTGGGGGTAGGGGCGCTTTCCGCTCAGGAGATACTGGCGGTGATACTGGGGCGGGGGGTTTCCGGCGAGTCGGTGATGGTGACCGCCCAGCGGCTCCTATCAAGGTTCGGTAACCTGAAGGGCATCGCCGAAGCCTCTGTCGAAGAACTGTCGCAGCTTAAAGGCATCGGCCTGGCCAAAGCGGCGCAGATTAAAGCCGCCTTCGAGCTGGCCAGCCGCCTTGACGGCTACGCCCAGATGGGAGAGAAAACCGTGGTCAAGACCCCTGAGGACGTGATGGGGGTGGTGGGGAAAAGATTACAGAGTAAGAAGAAGGAGTATTTCCTGGCGCTCTTGCTGGATACAAGAAATCAGTTGATAAAGGTTGCCGAGATTTCCGTGGGCAGCCTCGATTCCAGCATCGTCCATCCCAGGGAGGTTTTCAAGGAGGCAATCTCGGCCAGCAGTGCCGCCGTCATCTTTGCCCATAACCACCCCTCGGGCGACGCCGAAGCCTCGCCGGATGACATAAAATTGACCAAGAGGTTGGCCGAGGCGGGGGAGCTTTTGGGCATAGAGGTCTTGGACCATATCATTATCGGTGGCAAGAAATTCTTAAGCCTGAAGCGGCAGGGGCTTTTTTAGGGATGTATTATTTCGCCTACGCCTCAAATCTAAACAAAAAGCAGATGCAGGAGCGCTGCCCCAACGCCAAACCGGTCTCGGTGGCAACTTTGAGCCACTACCGCCTGGTCTTTGCGGGCTGGTCTAGAAAATGGCGGGGAGGCTACGCCAATATCCAGCCGTTTCGGGGGGAGAAGGTTATCGGGGCGGTTTACGAACTTACCGAGGAGGACATGAAAAAGCTGGACAGGTACGAGGACTGCCCCGGCACCTATAATCGCATTAACGTTATATTAAACGATGATTTTGGCCGTCGCATAGACGCGGTAGCTTACATACGGGCGGGAAGGGCTGAAGCTGCGCCGCCTTCCAAGGAGTACCTGGCGGTTATCGAGCAGGGCTGCCGTGACTGGGGGATTCTCTAAATGCGGAGAAAAGCCTTATACGTATTAACCACGGCTGCCATCCTGGCACTGGTGATAGTTGGCGTTTGGTTTATCGTCGACACTCAGTGCAACGGGGAGAACCCGCCCGAAGACGAGGTGAAGGTGCTGACCCTTTACGGCATCGACCCCTGGACGCTCGACCCGGCGCTCTCCGGCGACGCCACCTCCCATGCCTATATCGTGCAAATTTTCAGCGGGCTGGTGCGCCTGGGCGATAACCTGGAGCCGGTGCCTGACATCGCCCAGCAGTGGGAGCTGAGCCCGGACGGGACGACCTACACCTTTTACCTAAGAGAGGATGTCTTTTTCCACGACGGGAGGCAGGTCACCGCCGAGGACTTTAAATATTCCTGGGAGAGAGCCTGCCTGCCAGAGACCGGCTCGCAGACAGCCGCCACCTATCTGGGCGATATTGTCGGCGCTGATGATGTGCTAGCCGGTGTTGCTACCGATATGAGCGGGGTAAGGGTGCTCGGCGATTTCATCCTTGAGGTGACCATCGACTCGCCGAAGTCTTACTTCTTATCCAAGCTGACTTACCCCACTGCCTTTGTCGTTGACCGGGCTGACGTGGAGTCGGGGGTGGGGTGGTGGCATGAGTCCAACGGTACGGGGCCCTTCCGTCTCAACCAGTGGGAGGAAAACCAGGTGTTTTCGCTGGGGAGGAACGAGCTCTATTACGGAGAGTTAGCCAAGGTGGACTTCGTCATCTTTAAGCTCTGGGGTGGGGTGCCCATGAATATGTACGAGCTGGGCGAAATCGATGCCACCGGCGTCGGCACCGCCTATACGGCCAAGGCGACCGATGAGAACGGGCCTTTCTACGACGAGCTTTCCATAACGCCCGAGTTGAGCTTTTACTACATCGGTTTTAATACCGAGGAGTCGCCCTTCGACGACGCCAATATCCGCCGCGCCTTCTCGCTGGCTATCGATAAGGAAAAGCTGATTTCGCTGATCTTCGCCGGCGTAATGCAGCCCGCCTACGGCATACTGCCGCCGGGCATACCCGGCTATAACGAGGGGTTGGTGGGGCTGGAATACGATATCGAGGAAGCCAGGGAATTAATCGCCAATTCCAGCTACGGTGATGTCGCCAACCTGCCGCCGATTACGCTGACCACAGGGGGGTGGGGGGGATTAATCTCTTCGGAGGTAGAGTCGCTCGTCTACCAGTGGCGGGAGAACCTGGGGGTGGAGGTCACCGTAAGGCAGCTGGAGCCGGAGACATTCCTCTATCACCTTGATAAAGAGAAGGACGAGATGTTCTATACGGGCTGGATTGCCGACTACCCGCACCCGCAGGATTTTCTGGAGGTTTTGTTTGGCAGCGAGTCCGAGAACAACTACGGCGGTTACAGCAACCCCGATTTCGATGCCCTGGTGGAGGCGGCGGCCGCCGAGACGGACCAGAACTCAAGCCTGGCGCTCTACCGACAGGCTGAGCAGATATTGGTGGATGACGCCGCCTGCCTGCCGCTGTGTTTCGGGGTGAACTATATACTGGTCAAGCCCTACGTCAGCGGTTATCAGTTGAACCTGTTGGGGTTCGCCATGCTCAACGAGGTCTCGGTGGCAGAACACTAGGTTGAAGGTATGAATTCGACAAAGCAGCTAGAGCGCATCTTTAACCCGCGCAGCGTGGCTGTGGTCGGCGCCTCGGCCAGCCCGGACAAGGTGGGCTATATGTGCCTGGGCAACCTGCTGGAGCTGGGCTTTAAGGGTAAGGTCTATCCGGTCAACCCGGGGCTGGTACAGCTTTTCGGGCTCAAAGCCTACCCCTCGCTGAGCGCTATTCCCGGGGAGGTGGACTTAGCCATAGTGGTCATCCCCGCCGAGCTTACCCTGGCTACCGTAGAGGAATGCGCGGCTAAAGGGGTAAAAGGGGTAGTCCTGGTCAGCGGGGGATTTCGGGAGGTGGGCACTAAAAGCGGCGCCCGTCTGCAGAATGAACTCAAAGACATCGCCGAGCGGGGCGGGATAAAGATTATCGGGCCCAATACGCTGGGCTTTATTAATCCGCGGGCCAGGCT
>CAYNFV010000027.1:0-6458 GCA_964396645.1 uncultured Dehalococcoidales bacterium | reverse complement strand
AGTCGCCAAACGCAAGCCCATCATCGTCTATAAGGCGGGGAGGGGAGAAGGGGTGGATAAGAGTACCTTATCCCATACCGGTGCCTTAGCTGGCAAATACCAGTACTACCAAGCCGCCTTCAAGCAGGCGGGTATGCTCGTCGTCGACAGTATCAGCGAGTTGGTCGATAAAGCCAAGGCGCTGGCTTTTCAGAGAGCAGCTAGCGGCAATAGAATAGCTGTTTTCTCGGTGCAGGCGGGGCCGGGCATAATTATGGCCGATAAATGCCACGAGCTCGGTCTAAAATTAGCCGAATTCTCGCCGACGACGCAGCGCAAGCTGAAGAGGCTGTCGTCATCATTAAACGCGGTGGATAATCCTGTCGATGTCGGCTGGACGTCGGACGACTTCGAAGCCAGCCGCCAGATACTAAAAGCGGTGCTTAGTGACGAGGGCGTTGATGCCATAATCGTGGCTGCCGTCTTCTACAGCACCAATATGGAGCTGATGAGGGCGGTGGTCGATGTGGCTCCGAATACTCAAAAGCCGATAGTGGTCTGCCTGGACTCGCCCAGAGGCACTGCCTACGCTGAAATCGACGCCCTGGAAAGTGTAGGCGTGCCCGTCTTTCCGCTACCGGAGAGGGCAGTCGGCGCTATGGCCGGTCTGGTAAGATACGGGGAGACTGGCGGAGGGGGTGGGATTCGAACCCACGGTCCTCCTGTCGGGGGACAACGGTTTTCAAGACCGTCACCATAAGCCTCTCGGACACCCCTCCGTGTCGTCTAGTATAGATAATCAATAACAAGGGGTCAAATAGGAAAAGGAGGCAAGGAATGTCGTTAGAAGGTAAGGTAGCCTTTGTCAGCGGTTCTTCAAGGCCGCACGGAATCGGGCGGGCCATCGCCCTGGCCCTGGCCCGTGACGGCGCTGATGTCGCCGTCAGCGGCTGGGGACACTTTGAGGGAGCGGAGGCGGTGGCTGAGGAGATAAAGAAGCTGGGACGTAAGTCCATGGCTGTTAAGATGGACGTCCGCGACGCCCAGGACGTGCAGAAGGGTCTGGACAGGGTCAAAAAGGAACTGGGAGCGGTGAGCATACTGGTCAACAACGCCGCCCAGATGGGGCACTTCGTGCCTATCTATAAAGCCACCATCGAGGAGTTCGATAACGAGGTCAAAATCTGCTTGCATTCCGCCTTCTACTGCATCAAGGCGGTCTGGGCCGATATGTGCCAGAATGAATGGGGGCGGGTGATAAATATTTCCTCGGTGGCGGGGGTGATGGGTGGCTACGGTCAGGCCAGCTACGGCGCCTCCAAGGCGGGGCTGATTGCTCTGGCCAAGACGGTGGCTATCGAGGGGGGGCGGTTCAATATAACCGGCAACGCGGTGATAGTGGGCGTGGCTCACACCGACGCCCCGATGTCCGACGATGTGAGCGAGAAGCTGAGCAAGCGGATAATGACCCGAAGGCTGGCCGAGCCTGAGGAGATTGCCGACGCCGTTGCCTACCTGGCTTCGGAGGAGGCTAACTATATGACCGGGGCGACGATGAACATGATGGGGGGACTGGACTTGTTTGTGGTCTAAAATTTAGTCTGCTTTCTTAAGTGCTAGATTTGCCTTTTTGCTTGTAAGTCAAACAGTCTGTGATGTGACTGGTAAGATAGCATTTATAAAATCATTTGCCACCCAAGCAGGGGGTGCAGTCTCAATCTCGACATTTAAGAATTTCTTGACTATAAGTATTTCAGTTTCACGAAGTCCAGATGCAGTACCAAGGACACGCTTTCTGTCGAGATCTGTTGCCGACGACATTAGCAGCGCAAGAGTAGTGAGGTCATAACCAAAACCAATAAAAACTATGTTAGTGGCATCACGGATAGCAGACTGTGCGTTTTGGAAATCCTCTGAATCCTGAAGTTTATCTGACACTATGCGAATACCATCAGCAGCAGTGTGGAGTACCTCTGTGGCAGCTCGATCAGCTCCGTAGGGGATTCGTGGGTAAGGGCCTAGACTACCGTGAGCGTGTACAATCTTTATGCATTTAAGTTTAGACTGAGCATTTTGAATAGCGTCATCTTGACAGTTATAATGGATGTTTTGGGTGAGGAAATGCTCTAGAGACCTATCATAATTAAGGCTAACGAATGTGATTTTGTCGGTATGTGGTAATTCATGCTCGAAATTAAGCGCACTATAAAGATGACCGTACCAATCTTTTTGAGGGAATAGCTCACTGTGTGTCTCCAGTGGGAGTAAAGTATAAGCAATTAAATATGACCCAAGGCGTCTGAACTTCTTTTTCTTGTCTAAGAATATGTCGATTGTGGGGTGGTAGGTGCCTGAAAGTGACTCTAAGAAATCTTCAACAAGAGATTCTTCGAATTCGTGGCTTATTAAAACCTTTCTGCAATGCTCATTCAATAGGTTGTCAAGCATGGAGCTTTTAAGACCTA
Organism: uncultured Dehalococcoidales bacterium; assembly: GCA_964396645.1. Lineage (GTDB taxonomy): Bacteria > Chloroflexota > Dehalococcoidia > Dehalococcoidales > BS750m-G39 > E44-bin88. Next base: position 4,014 of record CAYNFV010000027.1, on the reverse strand, counting down.
AACCAAGTGGTAATCCGTAAGGATTACTGGCACCGGCACCTAAAATAAATACAGTCTCTTTATTAAGGTCTAATGGTTGTATCTCTTCCATAACGATATTATAAAAGACTCACTCAGAGTTACCTAATTATCTTCTCCCCCATAAATCCCTGCAAAACCTCAGGAATTAAAATCGAGCCATCGGGCTGCTGGTAGTTTTCCATAATAGCGATTAAAACACGGGGTAACGCCAAGCCTGAGCCGTTGAGGGTATGGACGAAGCGGGGCTTTTCTTCGGGGGTGGGGCGGTAACGAATGTCGGCACGGCGCGCCTGGAAGTCGCCGCAGTTGGAGCAGGAGGAGACCTCAAGCCACTCCTCACAGCCGGGCGCCCACATCTCAATGTCAAAAGACTTCTGCGAGGCAAAGCCCAAATCGGCGGTGCAGAGCTGCTTGATGCGATAGGGGAGCTTCAGCTTTTGGCAAACGTCTTCGGCATCGGCAACTAGCTTATCTAGTTCGTTATCAGAGGCTTCCGGCTCGGTGAATTTGTAAAGCTCCACCTTGTCGAACTGGTGACCGCGCTTGATGCCCCTGGTATCTTTTCCCGCCGACATCTTCTCCCGCCGAAAGCAGGCGGTGTAGGCGACATAGTAGATGGGCAGGGTGGCGGGGGCAATGATTTCACCGCGGTGGAGGTTGGTCAGGGGTATCTCGGCGGTGCCGATGAACCAGAAGTCGTCCTCTTCATCGTGGTAGATGTTATCGGCGAACTTGGGCAGCTGCGCCGAGCCGACCATACACTCGCGCTTGACCATAAAGGGCGGGTATATCTCCTGATAGCCGTGTTCCTTGGTGTGCAAATCGAGCATGAAGGCGATGAGCGCTCTTTGCAGGCGTGCGCCTAGACCTTTGAGCACGTAGAAGCGGGAACCGGAGAGCTTGACGCCGCGCTCGAAATCAATGATGTCCAGGTCTTCGCCCAGCTTCCAGTGGGGGATGGGCTTGAAATCAAACTTCTTGGGTTCTCCCCAGGTGCGGACTACGGGGTTGTCATCCTCGCTCCTGCCGACGGGGGTGGTGGGGTGGGGGATGTTGGGCAATCGCAGGAGTAAATCCTCAATACGTTCGTCTAAAGCGCGGACTTTATCCTCCAGTTCCTTTATCGCTTGGCGCAGGTCGCGGCCCGACTTCTTGTCGGCGCTCTTTTCCCGCGCCGCCTCCTTTCGCTGGTGCCTTAACTCCTCAAGCTCCAAAAGCTTCTGGCGGCGCTCGCCGTCAAGCTTCAGGATTTCGTCCAGGGGGGCGGTGTCGCGGCGGTCAGCTATCGCCTTGCGCACCAGTTCGGGGTTTTCCCGTATGAATTTAAGGTCAAGCATTTTCCTTCCTCTTAGGTGGGAAATACCAATATTTCTTGCCTGCCAGGAAGCCTTCGACGCCCGCTTTCTTGAGCTTTCTCAGGTTCTTGAGGTGGGCGTCGCCGTGATAGGTCTTCACGAAGTCCAGTTCCGGGCAGGTCTCGAACTCTTCGCATTCCCAGCAGCCGTCGATGCCCTTCTTCTGGCAGCACTTCCTCATCCTGCAGAAGGGGGGACCGCCACCATCCCGGCAGGTCCTGTTGCAGCGGAGTTTTACCAGCGCCCCGAGCACATCATAGCACTGAGAGTAGTCCTTGAATACGGCGAAGCGGGGCACCTCGGAGAAGGACTTAGCCATCTTATCCAGGCGATATGCTCTCATCTCTTTTCTCAGGTCGCGGGCCAGGTCAGCGACCTTGCCCTGCCCGATAAAGCACTCGCCGCAGTAGATGCCGCAGTAGGCGATTGAGTCTTTGTCTTCAGCCATATTTATCAGTCCTACCTCTCTTTATCTATCAAGGTATGACTCTGGAGAACCCGGATTTCACTTTTAATGGCTCGGCAATATAGAGGTACTGGTCAGTATCCGGTTTCCATACCGGCCAGTCAATCAGTCCTTTAACACTCGGATTCCCCGTCCGAGCGAACTGGGCCCACATCGCCATCATCGCCTCGGAGACCTTTCTATCTATATCGGTGAGCCCCGGGTCTGGTGATTTAGCCCCGGACTGGCTGGCGAGAAAATATAATATTGGCCAGTTACCAGCCGTGTTATCCCAATCGCCGAAAACGTAGCCAAGCTCCATGGCGTGGGTGGAGATACAACCCTCCAGCTTCCAACCCGCCGGAACGTGGTCAAAAATAGCGGCGTAGCCCTTTTGACCAGCCTGGCTCACACTAGAAAGCATATCCACATAACCCGGAATCAAGAAGGGAAACACCAGTACCCCTGGGCCGGTCACTTCCCCGAGGTTGGCGCACACGATAAGGGGGGCAGCATTCTGTTTGCCTGCCTTGAAGATGTTGGATGGTGTATCCGGTAGGAACCAGCCGTCAACTCCTGCCTCCCAGAGACCCTCCGGTTCTAACATGGCCAACTCCCGGGTCAGGGTGTTATCAGTTTCTATAATTTTCTCCCAGGGAAGGGCGCGAGCCGCCGCCAGCGGGTCTTTCTCCTTATCGACGCCGAGCTTGGCGAAGAATTTCTCCCCCATAGCTTCTAGCTCTTTCAGGGGTTTGCCGGTTGAGAACGCCCTGACCGATGTTCCACTCTCACAGACAGCCCTGTGGAAAAGCCCCTTGGCCAAGGGTGAAGCCATCAGGTTGGCAACCTTCGCCCCGCCCCCGGACTCGCCAAAGATGGTTACATTTTTGGGGTCGCCGCCGAAAGCAGCGATGTTCTTTTGCACCCACTGGAGGGCGGCCAGCATGTCCCGGAACATATAGTTCCCGGAAACGCCTTTGGGCGATTCCCCAGAGAGTAAGGGGTGAGCCAGCAGACCTATCGTGTTGAGCCTCATGTTTACATTTACCAGCACTATGCCGTACTGGGGTAGGCGTGGGGCATTGGTGAGCGGTTCACTGCCGCTACCCAGCTGGTAGCCGCCGCCATGCATCCAGACCATTACCGGCAATTTGTCCGTGGCCTTTTTCGCCGGCGTCAGAATATTAAGGTAAAGGCAGTCTTCGCTTGACGGCAGGATTTGAGGGAAAGGGGGTAAATCGCCCAGGTTGGCTTGTGGGGCTATGGGCTTGAATTCGGTGCACGGGAGAGTCTTCGACCAGAGATTAACCGGTTGCGGTGGCTTCCAGCGTAGCTCTCCCAGGGGCGGGGCGGCGTAAGGGATTCCCTTATAGATGCGCACCTCTTTGCCGGGCTCGCCGATTACGTCTCCGCTGACGTATCCCGACCCTGTCTTTATTGATTCCATGGTTGGTATCTCCTTTATTCTGTTATTCTATCCTGCCCTTGGTATTCCCAGCCACCTCGGCGTCCTGTCCATATATTTACGGTAGGCATCGCCGTATTTTTCCAGGCAGTATCTTTCCTCGACGCGCGCTTCGGTGCGTACCCAGTAGATGTTAGCCAGCCCCAGCAGCAGGAAAAGCCAGGAGGCGGTGGCGATGCCGGTGCCGATGTAAATCATAAAGCTGGAGAGGTACATGGGGTGGCGGGAAAAGGCGTAGACGCCCCGGGTGATGGGTCTTTTCGCGGGGGTGATGGCGAATTCGGCGGTGGCTATGGTCAGCATCATCACGCCCACGAAGAAGATAGGGAAGCCGATGGAGAACCAGAGCGTCCCCTGCTTGAGGGGAAGAAAGATGGAGTAGAGCGTGGCCAGCGCCCAGATACTGTTGCCGATTATGCCCGCCCGCTTTTCGGTCTTACTCTTTTCTACGTCGGCGGGGTGCCCGCTTCTCTGCCAGACCCCCTTGCCCGAGAGCATCACCGCCAGCATCTGCAGGATGAAGGCACTCATAAAAATCCAGGCATTCCATATACCTATTTCAAAGGCTGGCACCAGAGACATACTTACTCCTTATGATTTCGGTATTCCTATGTATTTGGGGGTCCGATTCATATATTCGCGGTAGGCATCGCCGTAGTACTTTAGGCAGTGACGTTCTTCGGCATCTATGAATGAGAGCGGCGTAATCAAATACACAACGGCAACCA
>CAYNFV010000026.1:0-13673 GCA_964396645.1 uncultured Dehalococcoidales bacterium | reverse complement strand
CCTTTATGAAAGGGGGATTAAGGGGGATTTTCGCTTTCTCCACCCAGCCCCACCTTGTTTAGCGAGCGTTTTGCTTTCCCACCCAGAACCCACCCTACAGGGGTTAGACCCCTATTAACCCCTTATTTAAGGGATTCTCCTCCCCTCCCCAATTTTATCTTTTCCCGCCCGCCGCCCTTTTAAGGTAAAGAGGGGCTACGCCCCCTTTCAAACCCCCAAAATACGCAGGCTGGCGCCCCTATGGGGGAGTCCAAGAGGGGGCGAAGCCCTCCTTCAAAAGACATTTCTGGGTGGGTTGGTGTGGGAAAAACAGCCTGGGGTGGGGTGTCCCCCATAAGGAATTCTAGAGGGTGAATACCCTCTAAGGGTGGGTAGGGTGGGTCTGAAAGACGCACGCTGACAAGGGGAGTGGGGGGAACTGGATTCCTGTCTTCACAGGAATGACAATCTGCCTGCTGTTTGCAACTACAGGGCAAGCAAGCTATAATTTTATTTACACGCCGTTAGTCGGGCTGGTCTATTCTACATAGTTGAGGGGCGCATGAGCAGAGTTGTATTTAGAGTCCTCGGCCTCGTCTTTTTTCTGGCTATAATCGTGGGCGCTTTGTTGCCTATTGTTACCAGGGCTGCCAACCAGTCAATCCACATCCTCCATGTCGAGGGCACCATCGTCCCCGTGGTGGCTGATTACATCGAGAGGGGCATCGAGAAGGCCGAAGACGAGAACGCACTGGCCTGCATTATCGAGCTGGACACGCCGGGAGGCCTGCTCGATTCGACGGAGGAGATAGTGCAGACGATTATGAACGCCGACGTGCCCGTTATCGTCTATGTTACCCCCAGCGGCGCCTGGGCAGCTTCGGCGGGGACGTTTATCACGCTATCGGCTCATATCGCCGTAATGACGCCGGGCACGACCATCGGCGCCGCCCATCCGGTGGCGGCGGGTGGGGAGGAAATCTCCGAAGACCAGATGAAAAAGATAGTCGAGTTCTCGGCCAAGTGGATGAAGACCATCGCCCAGGCGCGCGGCCGCAACATTGAAGAAGCCGAGCTGGCGGTGACCGAGAGCAAGTCCTTCACCGATGTCGATGCCCTTGAGGCTAACCTTATCGACCTGCGGGCGACTAACTTAGACGAGCTTATCGCCCTGATTAATGGCTGGCAAGTCACCTTGGCTAATGGCCTGGAGGTCACCCTCGACACCTCGAGCTACACCGCCATCCGCGACGATATGAGCCTTATCGAGGGCTTTTTGCATGCCATCAGCGACCCCAATATCGCCTATATCCTGCTCAGCCTGGGCAGCATCGGCATCATTGCCGAGATTTATAGCCCGGGCACCTTCTTCCCCGGTATTATCGGTGCCATCAGCCTCTTGCTCGCCTTCTACTCTCTGGGCGTCCTTGACGCCAACCTGGGGGGCATACTGCTTATCCTGCTCGCTTTCGGGCTCTTTATCGGGGAGGTGCTTACCACCACCTTCGGCATATTTACCGCCGGCGGTATAACCGCCCTTGTCCTCGGCTCGCTGATTCTTTTCCCCGAGTCGGGCGCGCTATTTCAGGTAAGCCCCTGGCTGATTGGGGTCATGGTCGCCGTGGTGGCGGCTGTTTTCGCTTTCGTAATTACCCGGATAGTCCGTGCCCATCGCCGCCAGGCATACACAGGTCGGGAGGAGCTGGTGGGCAAGACCGCCGTGGCTAAATCCGCCCTGGAACCCGAAGGGATAGTCCTCTTTAAGGGCGAACGCTGGACAGCGGTGGCGGAGAAGGGTAAGGTTAAACCGGGGGAGGAGGTGACTATAACCAAGGTTGACGGGTTAAAGCTGCATGTAGCCCGGAAAAAAACCAGGGGCAAATAGAGTCCCCAAATCCTATTTTTTGAGGAGTCGTAATTGCTAAAATGGACGCTTGGTTGATTGTTGTACTCGCTATCTGTGGAGCCGCCTTAATAGCCTTTGTCGTCCAGCGGGTAGTCCGTGCCCATCAACAGCAGGTTTCGGCTGGCCGGGAAGAGCTGGTGGGCCGGACGGCTGAGGTGGAAACGGTGCTCGACCCTAAGGGAATCGTCCTCATTGAGGGCGAGCGCTGGGCGGCAATATCGGAGAAGGGTAGGGTGAAGCCGGGGGAGGAGGTGATTGTCACCAAGGTCGATGGTTTAAAACTAACGGTAGTCAAGAAAGAAACAGAGGAGGTAACTAAATGAGCCCAATTATTTACGGTGTCATTGCTTTAGCTGTGCTCATACTTATCCCCATGACCGTCAAGATTGTCAAGGAGTATGAGCGGGGGGTCGTTTTCCGTCTGGGGCGACTGGTCGGCGCCAAAGGTCCGGGAATATTTTTCATCATCCCCTTTGTCGATAACATGGTCAGGGTCGACCTCCGCGTGGTCACCATGGACGTGCCTTCACAGGAGGTCATCACCAAGGACAATGTTACGGTGAGGGTGAACGCCGTCGCCTACTTCCGCGTGGTTGACCCCGAGGCTTCCGTGGTCAAGGTCTTAGACCATATCCGCGCCACCTCCCAGATATCCCAGACCACGGTGCGAAACGTGCTGGGGCAATCGGAGCTGGACGAACTGCTGACGCAGCGGGAGAAGCTCAATCAGGCGCTGACCAAGATAATCGATGAGCACACCGATCCCTGGGGGGTCAAGGTGAGCACGGTGGAAATCAAAGAGGTCGAGCTGGCCGAGGAGATGAAGCGGATGATGGCGGCTCAGGCCGAGGCGGAGAGGGAAAGGCGGGCCAAGATTATCCACGCCGACGGCGAGTTTCAGGCTGCCGAGAGACTGTCCGAAGCCGGGGCTATTATCGCCCGGGAGCCGACGACGCTGCAGCTTCGCTACCTGCAAACGCTGACCGAGATAGCTACCGAAAAGAACAGCACACTTATCTTCCCCTTGCCCATCGACCTTATCACCATGTTCATGAAGAAGAAATAGCCGTTGGCTCGTGGTAATGCCATTTGAAATCCCGAGCCCCTTTGGGGGCTCGGGGGAGAGTTGATTTATTGGCGCAGGCTGACGTCGCCAGCCACGATTTTGGTCAAGTTCCCGTCGGGCTGGCGGAGGAAAAGGCTGCCGTCGCTGGCGACCGATTCGGCTACGCCTTTGTATTTGGTATTCCCCGCGATTAGCTCGACCTCTTTTTCCAGCGTCACCAGCCGGTCCCGCCACTCCCGAAAAACGCTGTCCCCTTCGGGCAGCGCCAGGTATAAATCCTCTAGTTCCACCAGCAGGCAGCGTATCACCTCCCGCCGCGATAGCTCTTTCCCCAGCTCCTGAGAGAGGCTGGTGGCGGTGGCGGCAATCTCAGGGAAATCGGCGGTATTGACGTTGACGTTCAGGCCGATGCCGATAACGGCGTAGTCCACGGCTTTGCCCCTGACATCGCTTTCCACCAGTATTCCGCATACCTTCTTGCCCTTAATTAGGACATCGTTGGGCCATTTAATCTGCGTCTTTAAGCCCATCTTCTCAATGCAGTGGACGACAGCCAGCGAGGCTACCATAATAAGTGAGGGTAGCTGGGGTGGGGTGGGGTGGAGAATGATAGACAGGGCGACGCTACCCTTGGGCGAAAGCCAGGCTCGCTTTAGCCGCCCCCTCCCCGCCGTTTGCTCCTCAGCCACTACTACTGTCCCCTCCCGCGCCCCCTTTCTGGCTTGGCGTTTGGCGATATCATTCGTCGAACTCAGGCTGGGGTAGGCGATGACCTTCTTGCCGATAAGCTCGGTTTTCAGGTTGCGTTTGATGTCGGCGGGCGATAGATTTTCTTCTACCATATTCTTGACAGGCACCAAGCGGCGGGGCATAATATAGTCTGTCCGGGCGGGAGTAGTTCAGAGGCAGAACATCTGCTTCCCAAGCAGAGAGTCGCGAGTTCGAATCTCGTCTCCCGCTCGCTTTTATATCCTGAAACTTCCCTTGCTGCCGCTGTATTTCTGCCTCATCTTGGGCTTTTCTATTTTACCCGTCGGGTTTCGGGGCACCTTGTCGAAGATAATCCGCCTCGGCCTCTTATAGCGAGGCAGGTTTTGTTCACAGAACTCGTTTATCTCGTCCTCGGTCAGTTTCGCCCTGTCGCGGGGACTAATCACGGCGCAGGCAATCTCGCCCAGCCTTTCATCGGGTAGGCCGATAACGCCGACGTCATTGACCTGTGGGTGTTTCCTTATGATGTTCTCCACCTCCACGGGGAAGATATTCTCCCCACCGGTGATAATGACGTCCTTCTTTCTATCCACGATATAGACGAAATCCTCTTCGTCCATCTTGGCCATATCCCCTGTGTAGAGCCAGCCGTCGCGCAGGGTTTCGGCCGTTTTCTGGGGATTTTTGTAATAGCACTTCATCACCCCGTCGCCCTTGACGATGAGCTCGCCCACCTCCCCGCGCCTCACCTCTTTACCCTTGTCGTCGACGACACGCACCTCCCAGTTAAAGCCAGCCTTACCGGTAGCCTCCAGCTTGTGGTTGTTTTCAATACGGAGGTCGACGCAACCCGGCCCGGTGGCTTCGCTCAGGCCGTAGCTTGTATCGTACTGCATGTCGGGGAAGTATTGCTTCCAGCGTTTAATCAGGCTGGGAGGGATGGGTTGTGCCCCCATGTGCATAAGCCGCCAGCGGCTCAGGTCGTAGTCCTTTAGCTTAATCTCTCCCCGGTCCAGCGCGTTGAGAATGTCCTGCGCCCAGGGCACCAGCAGCCAGACTATCGTTCCCTTTTCCTGGTGGATGGCCTGGAAGACAGCCGAGGGAGATATTTCGGTCAATAGCGTCGCCCTGGCACCGACGAGCAGGTTGCCGAACCAGTGCATCTTGGCGCCGGTGTGGTACATGGGGGGAATGAGAATAAAGTTGTCATCCTGCCTCTGATAGTGGTGGTGGGCTTCGGTGAGGGCGGCGCACTCCATATTCTTGTGGGTGAGCAATATCGGCTTGGGGTCGCCGGTGGTGCCCGAGGTGAAATAGAGCCCGCACTCGTCATCGGCGGTCAGCTTTACTTTAAGCGGCTCGGGGGAAGCCTCACCGATGATGTCTTCAAAGCCCTCCGTATCCTCGGGTTTATTTTCACCGACAAAGATGTAGTCCTTTATCGAGGATAGCTGGGGTCGGATGGCCCCCACCCTTTCGATAAACTCTGACCCCATAATCATTAGCTTGGCCTCGGCGATATCGGCGCAATATTTGATGTCGTTGCTGGTAAACCTGAAGTTGAGCGGCACCGCCCAGGCGCCTGTCCTGATGATGCCGAAATAGGCCTCCAGCCAGTTTATCGAGTTCAGCATCAGGTGCAGCACCTTATCGCCCCTGCCTACCCCTCTGGCGGCAAGGGCGTTGGCGACCCGGTTCGCCCTCTCGTCGAAGATGCGCCAGCTGATTTCCCGCCTTATCTTCTGGCTCGGCTTGAGCTCGATAAGGGCACTCTCGTTGGGGTAGTTTCGTGCGTTTCTGGCCAGCATCTCGGCTATGGTCATCTATGCCCACCTTTCCACGGGGTTATTATAGCTTTTCCCGCCTGGCAAAACAATCAGGACTAATTTACTGTAATCTGGTACTAAAGTATTAGAGGGAAATAGCTAAAACATTACTAATGGGTTATTTACGCTTGGGGCATCATAATTTAGAGTTAGAGTATATTCGAGCATTATCACAGAATCAGGGGTTTTAGTATGACAGTAAAAGTAGGTGGTCAAGTCTATTATAGAACCGCTGAGGTCTGCCGTATTGTTGGTATAAGCCGGGCCACGCTATTTCGCTGGCTTAAAGAAGACATCTTCAAAGAAGCCAAGCATCGCGATAGGCGCGGCTGGAGGCTTTTTACCGAAGACGAAGTCGAGAGATTGAAGGCGGAAGCTAACCAGGTAAATACGGACCAGGTCGGGACAGTAAAGGACTTAATATAAAATCGCTGTTCTACTGAGGTGAAAATATGGCTAACGGAAACGGTGCTAAGGCCAAGGGACGGCTTGCCAAAGGGGGTCCGGCAGTACTGGAAGCCGAGCGCAAGCGGGTTGAGAAGTTTTTTGGGGGGGTGGAGCCGGACAAGACCGCTGTTCTCGATAGCCTGAGCGAGCATGTCGTTTTTCAGGACCTGAAACATCGGGTGTTGTGGGCTAACAAGGTCGCCGGTGAATCGGTCGGCTTGCCTTCTGAAAAGATGGTGGGGCGATATTGCTATGATGTGTGGGGTTGGGGTGGCAAGTTCTGTCCCGGTTGCCCGGTGGAAAAAGCCCGCAAAACAGGAAAACCGCAAGCCGGTGAAATAGCCACCCCTGACGGCAAGGTATGGCTGATAAAGGGCTATCCGATTCTAGATGACCGCGGTGAGGTTACCAGCCTGGTGGAGATGACGTTGGAAATCACCGAGAGCAAGCGGGCGGAGGGGGAGCTTCAGGCGGAGAAGAATAAGCTGCAGTCGGTAATAAGCGCCATGGAAGATGGCCTCAATATAATGGATAAGGACTATAACATTATCTATCAGAGTGAGTTGCCCAGAAAGCTTTATGGTGACCGCCTGGGGGAGAAATGCTATCAGGTCTACGCTGGTAGCGAAGAGCTCTGCGATGGTTGCCCAGTGCAAAAGGCGTTTAAGGACGGCAAGTCCCATACTTCGGAGAAGGCGCTAATATCGCCTTCGGGGGAGCTTGCCTACTGGGAAACTACGGCCAAGCCCATTAGAGACGCTAATGGGAATATTGTTTCCTGCTTGGAGATTGCCCGAAATATCACCGAGCGTAAGAAGGCGGAACAAGCGCTGGCCGATGAAACGACCCGGCGGCGTGTCCTTATCGACCAATCCTTGGACGGGATAGTTATCCTCGATGAGGACGCCAAAGTGGTTGAGGCAAACCAAAGGTTTGCCGAGATGCTCGGCTACACCCCCGAGGAAGTCCGTGAGCTCCATACCTGGGATTGGGATAAAAATTTTCCCCCCGAGAAACTGCTGGAGATGGGGCGGAATGTTGACGAGACCGGTTTACACTTAGAGACGAAGCACCATCGCAAAGACGGTACCGTCATTGACGTTGGAATCAGCATCAACGGGGCCATATGCTCGGGGAAGAAGCTTATCTTCTGCGTTTGCCGTGACATCACCGAGCGCAAGCGGATGGAGGAGGAGCTCAAAGCTGAAAAGAATAAGCTGGAGTCGGTAATAAGCGCCATGGAAGATGGTCTTACCATACAGGACAAGGACTTTAACATTATTTATCAGAATGAGCTGTTGAAGGAACTTTTTGGAGACCGCGTAGGTGAGAAATGCTACCGAGTCTATGAAGGCAGAGAAGAGTTGTGCGATGGCTGCCCGGTAAAAAAGGCGTTTAGAGACGGTAAGTCACATGCCTCGGAGAGGAAAGTGGTAATGCCTTCGGGAGAGGTCAACTTTTGGGAGAATACGGCTAACCCCATTAGAGACGCTAATGGGAATATTGTTTCCTGTCTTGAGGTCAACAGGAATATCACCGAGCGCAAGCAGGCGGAGGAGAGGCTGAGGGATGAAGCGACCCGTCACCGTATCCTTATCGACCAGTCCAGCGATGGCATCGTTATCCTTGACGAGAAGGGCAAGGTGTATGAAGCCAACCAGAAATTTGCCGAGATGCTCGGCTACACCCCCGAGGAAGTCCGCAAGCTCAGCGTCTGGGACTGGGAATTTCAGTACCCGCCTGAGCAGGTTGCCGAAATGATTAAGAGTGTCGGCCCGGAGGGCGACCACTTCGAAACGAGGCACCGCCGTAAGGACGGTACCGCCTTTGACGTTGAAATCAGCACCAACGGGGCTATCTTAGCAGGGCAGAAGCTCATCTTCTGCGTCTGCCGTGACATCACCGAGCGCAAGCAGGCTGATGAGGCGTTAGTTGAGGCAGAGAAAAAGTATAAAAGCCTGGTGGAGGCTACCAGCGACCTGATCTGGGAGGCGGATGCTCAAGGGAAATACACCTTCGTCAGCCCCAATATTAAGGACCTCCTAGGCTACGAGGTGGAAGAGGTGGTGGGCAAGAAGAGGACGCTTGACTTTACCCCCCGAAAAGAGCTCAAGAGGTGGCTTAAGCGTTTCAAGGAGGTCAATGCTAAAAGGGAGAGTTTCTCCGGCTTTGAGGTTCTCCATCTCCATAAGAATGGCAAGCCCCTCATCTTTGAAGTTAGCGGCATTCCCTTCTTTGATAGTGCCGGGAATTTCAAGGGCTATGTTGGTGCAAATAAAGATATCACCGAGCGCAAGCAGATGACGGAGACACTTAAGGAAAGCCAGAAGTTCAGTACGGCCCTGATGGAAAATTCGCCGAACCCGAAATCCGTTCAAAATCCGGATACCTCAATAAAATATGTGAATCCGGCCTTTGAAAAGCTGACTGGATATAAGCTGGCTGAAGTTGCCGGTATGAAAGCCCCATACCCGTGGTGGCCGAAAGAGGAACGTAAGGCGATGCTCCAGAACCTTAAAAAGGCGATGATGAGCGGCGGCAAGAAAAGCGAGCATGTTTTCTATAAGAAGAACGGAGAGCCTTTCTGGGTGGCGCTGAACTCGGCGCCGGTAATCCACCGGAAGAAGTTGCTCTATTTCCTTATCAGCTGGCTTGATATCACCGACCGTAAGCGGGCTGAAGAGGAGAGGGCAGAGCTGGAGCAGAAGGCTCACCTGGCCAGCCGCCTGGCTTCGGTAGGAGAGATGGCATCGGGCATCGCCCATGAGATAAATAACCCTCTCACCGCCGTCATCGGTTTTTCTCAACTACTTATGGATAACGACCTCCCCGAGGAGATTAAGGAAGACCTGGTCATCATCCATAAAGAAGCCCAGCGCGCGGCGGGCGTGGCCCGCAACCTGCTCACCTTCGCCCGTAAGCATGCCCCCTCTAAGCAGCTGACAAATATTAACAGCATTATAGAAGGTGTACTGACGTTACGCGCCTACGAGCAGAATGTGAGCAATATCCAGATTAATACCAAGCTTGCTCCCAATCTATCTGAGGTCATGGCTGATTATTCTCAACTACAGCAGGTCTTTATCAACATTATTCTTAACGCCGAATCGGCTATGCTCGAAGCGAACAACGGGGGCACGCTGACGATTACTACCCAGAAGTTCAATCGCAGCGTCAGGGCGTCATTTGCCGATGATGGCCCCGGAATCGATAAGGAAAACCTGAATCGGATATTCGACCCCTTCTTCACCACCAAGGAAGTAGGTAAAGGGACGGGTCTGGGCTTAAGCGTTTGTCATGGAATAATCGCCGAGCACGGCGGCAAGATATATGCCAAGAGCAAGCCGGGTAGTGGAACTACCTTCATTGTTGAGTTGCCGGTTAATGCTCTTGGGCAATCGGAGGAGCCAGATGAGCCAGCCAAAGAGCCAGAATCAAAGAATCCTGGTAGTTGAAGACGAGCCGTCTATTTGCCAGGTATGCCTGCGAACCCTCACTGCCGAGGGTTTTAAGGTTGATATCGCTGTCAACGGCGCCATCGCCGGCAAGATGCTGGGTGAGACGGACTATGACCTTTGTCTTATCGACCTCAGAACGCCGATAATGAACGGCAGAGAGCTTTACCAATATATACTGGATAAATACCCTGACTTCAAGGGTAAGATCATCTTCACTACTGGTGACGTTCTGGATGAAAAACTGGCTTCTATGCTCAAGGGAGCCGAAAGGCCCTACCTACCCAAGCCCTTTACCCCCGACGAGCTGAGAGCTATAGTAAAGGATGCGTTAGAAGGTTAGAAAAATGGCTGGCAGCGCAAAAATACTGGTTGTAGACGACGAAGCGATGGTCAGGAAGCTTCTCTGTCAGCGGCTGTCCCGAGAGGGCTACCAGTGCGATGAAGCTAGCGGCGCCGAGCAGGCGTTGGAGAAACTAAAAACTAACCCGGCCGACGTGGTGATTCTTGACATAAAGATGCCGGGCAAGTCAGGAATGGAACTGCTGCCGGAGATAAAAGCCGCTTACCCTGATACCGCGGTCATGATGGCCACCGCCCTTAACGATATCAATATCTCCATCCAGTGCATGAAAGAAGGGGCCTACGACTATGTATGCAAGCCCTTTAACCTGGCTGAGGTGGTGCTGAGCGTGGAGGGGGTACTGGACAAGAAGAGGCTGGAGCGCGAGATTAAGGAATACCAGCAATACCTGGAGGAAAAGGTCGAGGAGCAGACCAAGGAGATTCGCAAGGTCTTTCTTGGTGCCATTGAAGCCTTAGCCTTCGCCCTCGAAGCCAAGGACCAGTATACGGCGGGGCACTCTCGACGTGTAACCGAGATTGCCGTGGCCATAGGCATGGAGATGGGTCTATCCGAAGATTGCATCGAGGACCTGCGTTGGGGAGGCTTGCTGCACGATGTGGGTAAGATTGCCATTGACCAAATTATCCAGAATAAACCGGGAAGGTTGACCCCGGAGGAGTATGAGCATATTATGACTCATGCTAGTGTCGGCGCTGGTATCGTAAAGCCGGTAGTTAACGAGAAGGTAGTGGAGATGATTGAACATCACCATGACCGTTATGATGGCAATGGCATGAACCAGACTGTAGCCGGGAAAAAGATACCGCTGGGGGCGAGAATTCTGGCCGTGGCCGATTCCTTTGACGCCATGACCTCCGACCGCCCTTATCGCACGGCGATGTCTATAGACGAAGCCCTGAAGGAGATCAGGCGATGCACCGGCAGTCAGTTCGACCCGGAGGTAGCGGCTGCTTTCCTTAAGATACCGGTCACTGGGATAGTGCTGGCAGAAGCCTAAAAGATCTGCCGATAAAAAGCGGGGGATATTATAAGATGAGCGGGCCCAAGAGAATACTCATCGCCGATGACGAAGAAGCGGTAAGGTCGCTGGTAAAAAGGCTTCTGGGCAAAAACTATAAAGTCATTGAGGCCGATGATGGCGAAGAAGCGGTCAAAGTGGCCGTTAATCAGAAACCAGACCTCATCCTGATGGACATTCTAATGCCCAAGATGGACGGTCTTACTGCCTGCTACGCCATTAAGAGGAACCAGGCAACCAAGGAAATCCCGGTGGTCATGCTTACCGCCGTGGATTACGAGCTCAACCGCAAGCTCAGTCAGGATGTTATGGGCGCCCAGGGCTATATAACCAAGCCGTTTGACTCTGTGGCGCTGAAGGGCATGATTACCAAATTCCTGGCCGAATAATCTGGAGATTTTCGTGGCTTAGAATGACATGGTGCCGGCGCTTATACGCTTATCGGGCCAGATTTTAATCTCCGGCGCCAGCTTATTATTCTTGCCCACCACCACGTTATCCCCCAGGACGCAGTTATCAGAAACCTGGCTCTCCTCCCCGATTTGGCAGTTGGCGGCCACGATACAGTTTCGCAGTAGCGCCTTTTTGCCTACCTTCACGCCTTCCCAAAGTATTGCCCCTTCCACGCAGGCGCCTTCGGCAATCTGGCAACTCGGACCCAGGACGGCCGGTCCCTTCAACACCGCCCACTTAGCCACGGTGCACCCCCCGCCGATGAGCACGGGGCCCTCAATCTCAGCCGAAGGGTCGATGTTGCAACTGTCCCCAATCTGGACGCCCTGGCCGAGATTGTTCCAGTAGGCCGCCAGGGCCGGCGCCTCCCCCTGAAGCAGGTCGTGGTGCGCCTTGAGATATTTTTCGGGTGTGCCGATGTCTATCCAGTAGCTGTCGGAGGGATAGCTTAATATCGGCTCCCCCTTCTCCAGCAGCAGGGGGAAGAGGTGACGCTCCACCATAGAGGGGGTGTTGGGGGGGATATAGCCTAAAACGGCGGGGTCGATAATATAAATACCGGCGTTAATCATATTGGTGGTGACTTCCTCGGCGCTGGGCTTCTCCGCAAAGCGCTTTACCATATCCCTGTGGTCGGTTTCGACCACCCCGTATATCGTCGGGTTATCCACCGGCGTCAGGGCGATGCTTACTCTGGGCTTGACCTTGCGGTGGTTTTTCATCATGGCCGCCAGGTCGATGCTGGTCAGGACATCACCGTTGAGGACGAAGAAGGGTTCGGTCAGGTGGGCTTCGGCGTTTTTAATCGCCCCGCCCGTCCCCATCGGCTCCTTTTCTACGGCATAGTGCAGTCGGACGCCTAGCTCGGAACCGTCGCCTAGCTGTCCCTGGATGCGGTCGGGCAGGTAGCTCATGGCCAGGGTGACGTCTTTTATGCCGTGCCCCTTGAGGTAGCGGAGCACGTATTCCAGGAAGGGCATATTCAGTATGGGCACCATCGCCTTGGTGGTGTTGCAGGTCAGAGGGCGCAACCGGGTCCCCTCTCCGCCCACCAGAATAACTGCTTTCATGGCTCTCTTCTCCTTGGGGGACTACCCTTCCTTATAGGCTAGCATTTTAGACGTTTTCTAGGGCGGCAGTCAACCCATATTTGTTACTTTTCTTCATCAGCAAGTTTGCCCACTACGGGAAACCTGAAGAGTAAATCAGTACTGTGGGGAGCGTCTTTTGAAGCTTCAGTCAAGTCCTGCCCCGCCTTATGAATAGCCTGGTGAGCGCCCTTCTTCCACTGAAAGCTTTTGGAGACGTCGTATACCTTGCCTTGGTAGGCGACATAGCTAATTCCGTTGCTACCGTCGTATTCCTTCAATTCCTCGCGGCTAAATGTTTTCATTTACTTAACCGAAGGCGACATCAAGCAGCATCATAACGGCAAAGCCGACCATAGCGCCGCTGGTAGCCAGGTCGGCGTGACCGCCGCGCTGGGCTTCGGGGATTACCTCCTCGACGACGACGAATATCATCGCCCCCGCGGCGAAGGCCAGCGCGTAGGGCAGGATGGGCTGGGCGATAACCACCGCCGCCGCCCCGATAACCCCGGCAATGGGCTCGACCACCCCCGATAGCTGCCCGTACATGAAGCTCCTGCGCCGCGAAAGCCCCTCACGGCGCAGGGGGATGGAAACCGCCATCCCCTCGGGGAGGTTCTGGATACCGATGCCGATAGCCAGGGCAACGGCGGCGCCGAAAGAGGCGGAAGGCATGCCGACGGCCAGCGCCCCGAAGGCCACCCCCACCGCCAGCCCCTCGGGTATGTTGTGCAGGGTTATGGCCATGACGAGCAGCGTGCTCCGGTGCCAGCTGGTCTTGACCCCCTCCGCCTCCGAGGTGGGGAAGCCGAGGTGGAGGTGGGGCAGCACCTTATCAAGACCCCAGAGGAAGATGCCGCCAGCGAGGAAGCCAACTACCGCCGGCACCCAGGAAGGGAGGTCCTTGCCCTGGGACATGGCGATAGCCGGCGCCAGCAGCGACCAGTAGCTGGCGGCGATCATAACCCCGCCGGCAAAACCGAGCATGGTGTCTAGGACGCGGCGGCTTATGTCCCTGGCGGCGAATACCGCCGCCGCCCCCGCCGCCGTCATCGCCCAGGTGAAGAGGGTTGCCACCAGAGCCTGAACCACCGGATTGAGATTTTGCAGGAAGCTAATTTCCATTACCGCCCCGGCTGGCTATGATTTCGGGGAGGCCCTATTTTTGAGCCTCCCCTCTATAATACACCGTCGCGTGGTTATTTCAAGAACTTGGAGACAAAGGGAGAAGTCTCGCCGCGGCGCAGGAAGTGGCCGGAGGGGCTCTCGCCCAGGAACTCGGAGAACCACGATTCGTGCTCAATCTCTTCGTTGAGAATGGACTGGGCTAAATCGTAGGTGCGGTGGTCTTTGCCCG
>CAYNFV010000025.1:0-13900 GCA_964396645.1 uncultured Dehalococcoidales bacterium | reverse complement strand
CGCCCTGCGTGCTCTGCGCCAAGATGCTGACCAACGCCAAGATAAAGCGCTACGTCAGCTTCGGCAAGTATAACGACGACTCCTTTGTCGAGCTTTTCAAGGAAGCGGGCATAGAGATTGATATCAAGGAAAGACCGCCCGCCGAGATTGGCTACCTTGATTAGTTGAATTTGTGGTAAAATGGACGACGATGTATCTTAAAAGGATTGGGGAATGAGAGAACCTATTGTCATCGAAAAGCTGACCAAGTACTATAACAATTTTCTGGCGCTGGATAACCTTTCGCTGACGGTGTCGGCTAACGAGAACGTGGGACTGCTCGGGCCCAACGGCGCCGGCAAGAGCACCACCCTCAAGATACTGTGCGGGCTTATCCGCGCCTCCTCGGGTGCGGCTTATATCGACGGCGTCGATGTCGCCGGGAAGCCGGAACAGGCCCTGGCTAAAATCGGCGCCATCATAGAGACGCCCGAGTTCTACCCGTTTTTAACCCCCGAAGAGACGCTGGGCTATCTGGGCCGGCTGCGGGGGATGGGGGGCGACGAGCTGAAGCGCCGCATCAAGGAAGTAATTGCGCTCGTCAGGCTGCAGGACTGGAGCAAAGTAAAGATAGAAAAGTTCTCCCGCGGTATGAAGCAGCGTCTCGGTCTGGCGCAGACCCTGCTGCACGACCCGCCGGTTTTAATCCTCGACGAACCGGGCCTGGGGCTTGACCCCAGGGGGGTGGTGGAATTCCGGGAGATAATCGAGAGCGCGGGTAAGGAGAAGACGGTTTTCTTTGCCTCGCACCAGCTGGTCGAGGTCACCCAGATATGTAACCAGGTAGCTATAATCGACCACGGGCGGTTGCTTGCCTACGACAGCATCGCCGCCCTGGAGAAGAAATACAAGTCGCTGGAGAGCGCTTACCTTGAGTTAACGGAGGCACCCCTTGAGTGAATTTGAAAAGCTTAGAATAGTTATCGGATACGAATTCTTAAAGCACATCCGCCGCAAACGGCTATATGTCATTTTGGGGCTTACCGTTATTGCCGAGCTGGCCGTGCTCATCCTGGTGCCGGTGCTGGGTGACGGCTTCCCCGATAATATCATGGTGATGGCGGCGCTGCTCTCGGTCGGTCCCAGCCTGGCCGGAATCGGGGCTATCTTCTTTGCCGGCGATGCTATAGCCGGGGAGTTTGAGAACAAGACCGGCTTTATCCTTTTTACCAACCCGGTGAAGCGAAGCACACTGGTGATAGGCAAATATCTGGCCTGTTACGCCGCGGTGGCGTTACTCGTTATTTTGGGCTACGTGATTGTTACTATTTCCCTGCTGGCGATATACGGAAGTGTCCCCATCGAGACACTTTCCTCATTCGGGCTGTGCCTGCTCTATGCGGGCAGTATCCTCTCGGTAACCTTCTTCTTTAGCGCGATATCCAAGGGAGCTATGGGAGCCACTGTCATCACGCTTGTTTTCATCATGGTCATTTCCGCGATTATAGATAGCGTCCTCGCCATGACGGGGCAGCCGCACTGGTTTATGCTGTCTACCAACGGCGACGCTATCGCTACCGTCTACGGCGGATACGAGGCCTTCATGGAGGGATTCGGGGGCGGTGGCGGTATGATGCCCTTCGAAATGGAGACGCCAAGTGTCGGTCTCTCCGTGCTCTCTATGGTGCTCTACCTGGGGGTGGGTTTTGTGTTGAGCCTCTTTATAAGCAAAAGGCGGCAGCTGGCTTAAAGCCAATGGGACGAGTTCAATAAATGGCGAAACTGAAGACCAAGGTAATCGTCAACCCGGTGGCAGGAGCCCGTTCTACCCGACGCAAGTGGCCCATCATCAGCCGATTGCTGGAGCGTATTGGCTTATCATTCGACTTCAACTACACCGAGGGCGTGGGGCACGCCGTGGAGCTGGCGCGAGCCGCCGCCAGCGACGGCTACCGCTACCTGGTGGCGGTGGGTGGGGACGGGACGGTGAACGAGGTCGCCAACGGCATACTCCTTTCCCCTAATGCCGCCGCCACGGCGCTGGGCGTGGTGAGCACGGGCACGGGCAGCGATTTCGCCCGTTCGGCGGGTCTGGCGCGGGACTATACCACCGCCTGTAATAATCTGACCAGTTCCAAGCGATTGACCATCGATGTGGGGGTGGTTGAGTACCAGCGCGACGGCAAGAGGCAGGAGCGCTTTTTCGTTAATGCCTCGGGCGTGGGCTTCGACGCCGCCGTGGTCAAGGAGACGGAGCGCCTGCCCAAGCTTTTCGGCGGCACCATACCCTATGTCGCCGGTATGCTGCGGGCGCTGCTCAGCTATAAGAATAAGTCGATTACGCTTAAAGTGGGGGATGAAGAGGAGAGCCACCGCGTGCTGAACGTGGCCGTGGCTAACGGTAATTATATGGGCGGGGGTATGCGCGTCGCCCCCGACGCCGAGCTTGACGACAGGCTTTTGGACGTGATCGTTGTCGGTGATTTCGGCAAGCTGGAGCTGCTCAAGGAGTTCCCCAAGGTCTATAAGGGGACGCACGTTAATCTGTCCAAGGTGAGTGTGAAGAAGGCGGCCAGTGTCTCTATCGAGTCCGCCGAGCCGATGCTGGTCTATGCCGACGGGGAGCTTTTGGGCGAGTGCCCGGCGGCTTTTCGGGTGGTGCCTAAGGCTTTGAGTATTGTGGTTTAGAGAGGGGTTTGACCTTCGCCTCTTCGACCCACTCTGTTAGCGTACGTTTTGTTTTCCCTCCCAATGCCCACCCTACAGAAGTGTAACTTCTATAGATTTTTCTCCCCACCCCCTTAAATTCTATTGTCATTGCGAGCGCAGCGAAGCAATCCCTAAGACTCTATCGTCATTCCCGCGAAGGCGGGAATCCAGCTCACCCCATCCCCACTCTGTTAGCGTACGTCTTATTTTCCCACCCAATGCCCACCCTAATGAGTAAACTCCTTAACTTGTGGGTTACGCCCATCCACCCCGCCTTTTTAATCGAACGTTGTTCTGACCCGCCCTGCCTTCGCCGAAGCGCCTGCCCGCCGCACAAGGCTTTGGCAGGCGGGGCTACGCGCAGGCAGGCCTACCCACCCTTAGAGGGTATTCTCCCTCTAGAATTCCTTCTAGGTTATGCCTCTCACCCCCACCCTATATTTGGGGTTTTTAAGGGGGACGAAGTCCCCCTTTGAAAGACCTTTGTGGGTGGGTTGGTGTGGGTAAACATACCTGGGGAGGGGATTGCTTCGCTTCGCTCGCAATGACAGAAGGGAAAAGAGAGACTGGATTCCCGCCTTCGCGGGAATGACAAAGTGGAACGCGGGAATGACGGGGAGGAATTATTCTATGTTCTCGCCCTGGTAAGCGCCCTGGTAGCCCTCTGTCTTTTCACTCAGGCGCATAAAAATAAGCTGCATGACGCGGGCGTTTTTTTGCAGGCGGAAGCCGCGGGGGTTATAGACCACTAAAAGCGACTGGGAGCGACCTTCGTAGCCGGCGTCCCAGACGGCGGTGCCCACGGTAACGCCACAGCGGAGGAGGCTGGAACGGGGGCGGCCCAAAGCCATGACGTCCTGAGGGAGGTGGACGACCTCGTTATAGGTGATGATATAGGCGCCAGGGAGGAGGTCAATATAGCCAAGCCCGTCAAAGACGAGGGGCGAGAGGTCGGAGACCAATCTCTGGTCGTTGGCGGCGGCGATTTGCCCCGAAGACTGGATGAGGGCTATCTCGCGCAGGGTGAGGTCAACGCCATTGGGCTGCACCTGCTCTTCGAGGTCGACATAGCCTTCGATGAGGGGCGGCTTTTTCTTGAGCAGCCGCTTGATTTCCTGCCGGGAGAGAACAACCGTCATTTTAAAACATTTTAACACATACCTAGACTGGATAGGAATTGACGGTGGCAGGGGTGTCTATTATAATGCAGCATCAGCCCGTCAGGGGCATTGATTTAAGGGGGGAATTATGACGGTAAAAATAGTTACCGATAGTAGCGCCGACCTGCCCGACGAGCTGGTTAAGGCGCTGGGGATTACTGTAGTCCCGTTATACGTCCGTTTCGGCGACGAGGTCTTGCGCGACCGGGTGGACATCAGCGAGGACGAGTTCTACCAGAGGTTGACGGAAGGCTCTGTCCATCCCAGCACCACCCAGCCGAGTCCGCAGGATTTCGTGGATATTTACCAGAAGCTGGCCAAGGGGGCCGACGGGATTGTTTCCATCCACATCTCGGCCAAGCTGAGCGGCACCTGCAACTCGGCGATACAGGCCAGGGAGACGATGGGTTCATCCTGCCCTATCGAGGTGGTCGATTCGGAGACGCTGAGCATGGCTTTGGGACTGATAGTCATCGCCGCCGCCAGGGCGGCTAAAGCAGGGAAGAGCCTGGACGAGGTGGAGGCCGTGGCCAGGGAGACCATGCCTAAAATACGTTTGCTGGCCCTTCTTGATACTCTCAAATACCTGATGCTGGGGGGGCGCATCGGCAAGGCCAAGGCGCTGCTGGGCTCGATATTGAGCGTGAAACCGATATTGACGCTTAAAGACGGCGAGGTGGTGCCGGCGGGGCAGGTGCGCACCCGCGCCAAGGGCTTAGACCGGCTCTTCGAGTTCGTCCAGAGCATTGAGAATATTCAGGAGTTGACCGTGGTGCACAGCACCACCCCCGACGAAGCCCAAGCGCTGGCGGAACGCCTCGGCTCTGTGTTTGATAAAGAGAAAATCATAATGAGCCGGCTGGGACCGGTGCTGGGAGTGCACATAGGCCCGGCGGCTTTAATCGTGGCTGCCAGAGAGGCTTAATTCTTTCTCCCCCGAATGGTGACGTCCTTGACCGTTTGTGGTAAAATGGCGGTTAAATATTTTGGTGTGGGGTGCCCCAATGACTAAGACGGTCTGGGCCTGGGTCTGGTTTGGCTTTTTGCTGGCGCTGGATATCGCCATCCCCTGGTATGTGCTCACCAGTGTTGAGAGGATGAGCGCCGCCTTTTTGTTCTGGACGATATGGGTCCTGGCGGCTATCGCCAGCGCCTTTTTCATCTTCATCAAGTGGCGGGCGGTGAGGCCGTGAGCGCCACCTTCTGGGTATGGTTCGGCATAAGCGTCTATATCGCCGCGGGTTTGGGCATCGCCTTCATGGCGCGGCGGCAGCTGGGGGCGGGGGTAAGCGAGTTTTTCCTGGCTAACCGCAAGCTCGGCGGCTTTATTTCGGCTTTGACCTACAGCGCCACCACCTACAGCGCCTTCATGATGATAGGTTTGGCCGGCTTAACCTACCTCAGCGGGGTTGGTGCGCTGGGCTTCGAGCTGACCTATCTCTGCGGGATGTTCATGATGGTCTTCTTCCTGCCCCGCTTCTGGCTGGTGGGCAAGAAGTACGGCTATGTCTCGCCCATGGAGCTGCTTAGCGACCGCTACCAGAACCGGGGGGTGGGGGCTACCGCCGCCATTTTAGCTCTGGTCTTTCTCGTCCCTTATGGTGCCGTGCAGCTGGTGGGCGTGGGCTACCTGGTTAGCGGGGTTAGTGGGGGTGCCATCGCTGTAGGCTGGGGAATCGTCATCGCCGCCGTTTGTGCCATCGCCTGGTCGAGCATTGCCGGTCTGCGCTCGGTGGCCTGGACGGACGCCTTCCAGGCGCTCATTATGATTACGGTCTCGGCGGCGGTGCTGGGGGTGGTCATTAACGCCCTGGGCGGCTTCGGCGCCTTTTTCGGTAAGCTGGAGTCGGCGGTGCCGGGGCTGCTGACTGTGCCCACAGCGTCGGGGTCGTGGAACCTTAATATGTTTATCGGGCTGGCTCTGCCCTGGCTCTTTTTCTTAATATCCAACCCGCAGGTGAGCCAGCGGCTCTTTATCCCCAAGTCGGTGACCGCCATGAAGCAGATGCTGGGCGGTTTCCTCATCTTCGGTTTTCTCTATACCATGATTTCGGTTTTGTGGGGCTTCAGCGCCAGGCTGCTGGTGCCGGGTCTGGAGAACGCCGACCTGGCCACGCCGACGATGCTGGCCCTGCCCATAATACCGACCGGGCTGGCCATCGTGGTCATGATTGGCATTACGGCGGCGGCCATCTCCACCATCGATTCCATCCTGCTTACCCTTTCCTCGGTCTGGGCGCGCGACATCCACAAGGGCCTGATTAACCGCAAGGTCTCGGAGAAGCGGGAGCTGAGGGTGGGGCAGTGGGTTATCCCCATTATGGCCATCATCGCCTTCGTTTTCGCCTGGTGGGCGGCGGGGTTAGCCCCCTTTGAGCAGGCGGGTGGAGTCTTCGACCGTATGATTGCCCCGCTTTCCTCGGCGGCCTCGGCGGGTCTCTTGATGGCGGTGCCGACCATCTTCGGCGCCTTCTTCTGGAAGCGGGGGACGGCCCTGGGGGCTATGGTCAGTATGATTGTCGGCGCCATCATCGTCCTCGTCTTCCAAGTGACGGGCGAAAAGCCGCTGGGGTGGTGGCCGGGGGTGTGGGGCTTCGTCGTCTGCGTGCCTCTCTTCGTTATCGTCAGTTTAGCCACCAAGCCGCCTCGAGATAAGGCGGAGGAGTTCTTGGGCTACCTCAAGGGGGCGCTCAAGAAGGGGCGGTTTATTTAGGGCGTTTTCTTTCGGTGTTAGTAAAATAACATAGCGGATAGGCTATTCCATAGCCTACACTCTAGAGGATGAGCGAGGTTATTTTTTAAAGACCTTGACACCGACAATGAAATGGTGCGTCATCGTCTCTCCAGTAGAGAAGGTAATAGTCACCTCTAGGTAGATGTAGCACATGATAGCAGTTTTTACACATGGATAAGCGTCGACGCTAGCTTTGTCTATCGTGAAAGGTATGATCCACTTTTTCTTTTCCTTATCATAGTAAGGCGAGTTCTGATTAAGGGTGGCACGTTTTGCTTTGCTGCCATCAGAGAACTTGACCTGGTATTCTTTGCCCCACTTCAAGTTGCCGCTGACTCTCTCTGCACAACGAACAAAAGGTCTGATCGTGATCTTTGCCCCTTCGTACTTTTCGCCTTGGAACCACACGTACTCGTGTTGACTGGGCCAGGATGTCCACACTTTGGCGAGACGGCGAATCAATTCGGCGAGCAGTTCGTCAATGAGTTCTCTCAAGTCGTCTATCTTGCGGAGCACGTATCCGAGTGCGATTAACTCAGCAAGGGTCAAGGCGATGCCGACAAAGGGTATGAATTTTTTAGCCGCTTCTTTCCCGAGTTTCTTTATGAGGATTTTTTCAATGATTTTCTTGATTATCTTCTTCAGGAAACGAGGCGTTGACTTCTCGAGCCACTGCTCAAATTCTTCTTTGATGTCATCCCCGAAATAACTGAGGAGTGCCGCTAGGATTTCAGGGTAATGGTCTTTAAGGAACTGTTTGAGAGCCTTAACGGCAGCAAGCGCCTGCTTCTGAAGCCAGGTTTCTGCCCAGGAGTCCAGCGTCCGCTTTAGCTCTTTGATCCACCCCTGCAGTTCCTTCTTTCGTTTTTCGTCCTCCTCAGCCTCAAGCTCTAACTCGGCGATCGCTTTCAGTAACTCGACAAGCTGCTTTAGTTTCTCGACTGTCAGGTCGGCCAGGCCTTCATCATCGCATTTAACGAACCGGAACAACGCCTTCCATACGTCTTTGGGTATTAGCTTTAGGATGCGGATAAGCTCAGCCATCTTTTTGATGAGGGCGATGGTACGCACTGTAGGGAAGTACTCAAGCGACTTAACAAGACGGTTGTATTCGCCGATGAGGCGATTGAGCTCTTCTTCTAGTGCTTCTATACTTTTCTGCTTCTCTGCCAAGACAGAACCTCGCTTTAGTATAGTTCGGGATAGTAGGGTGTATCAATGGATACGGTGGGTGACTCTGGGCAGATGTTGCCGTCACCGGTAACAACACAGAGGTTATAGCTGTCACCGGGAGGGATATCCAATGAGCTTACGAGTAAAGATATTTCACCGGTATCTTTGTCTATGGCCTCCATCGTGAAGAAATCGCCTTTTGTCCTGACGTCTTGTATCTGGATATAAAGTTGCTGCTGCCCCGCCCCTGCGACCTGGTAGCGTACGCGCAGGGTAAAATTATACGGTTCTATGATTATCTCTGGATCAAGCGACCATGCCTGCGGTTTACCACGGAACAGGTTCAGGATGGCCTGCCATAAATTTGAGAAAAATAGCTTAATTTTTTGCCACATAGCATTAATCGTTAATGCAACATGTTTCCTTTTGACTTCTGGTGAGCTTTTAATTGCCCAATTGTTTTGGTAGGGTGTAGTATATTCATATAAACACTTGTTGTCAAGCCCTAAGGTAAAATTGTTTGTAGTACCGGGGTGAAAAGAACTGGTCGCGGGGGATTTAGCCCCACGACCAGAGGTTTATGATACTCAGAATCAGCTAAGGTTGCCTAATAACCTACGCGTAAGTCTGAGACTGGTAGCCCTCGATGAGCTTGGAATCAAACGGGGTAAGCGCCCATTAACCCCGATTAGACCCTTTGGGGAACTGCCAGACCGGCTCCGGGGTATCATAGCCTTCGTCGATGAACATCATCCTGTCCATATCCTTTTCGGGCACCAGGTGCTTCATCGATTTCTCGGTGTGTGTCGGTTCCTGATTGACCTGTATTATGAGGAAGGGCCTGTCCACCCGCTTGACGGAATAGGGGCCGTGGACGAAATCGGGCGGTACATAGGTCACGGTGGACTTGGTGATGATGTGCTTTTCCATCTCCGGGCCCATACAAAGCTCGACCTCGGCGCCCAGGTCGTAGGGGTTATCGGGGTCGGTGCCGAGGTGCATCAGGATTTCGGCGCTCTTGTGGATGTGGGGGCCGTGGGAAATCTGGTCCCAAGATTCCACCCCGAAGAGCTCGGCCGGGGAAGGGAATACCCAGTTAACCAGGTACCGGTTGCTCCCTGGAATTAAATCTCCGTTAAAGTCGGCGATCAGTTTGGCGGCCTCGCGCTCCGGAATGGGACCCGAGAAAAAGTACTTACCGTATTTTGTGGCCATTGCTTTCCCCTTTCGATTGATATTTAGCTCTAGGTGATAAGGAAATTCTAAGCTATTCGCCGACAGATTACAATAGCCAAATTTGACTTGACGTGGTAGAATACATAGGAATTCTATGTATGCGTAAGAGCGATGGAGCCGAGCGAGTTTATAAAAATAGCCTCTGTTCTGGTCTTTGCCTATCTGCTGGGCTCAATGCCCACGGCGCTGATAGTTTCCAAAAGATTTAAGAGCGTGGACATACGCACTATCGGCGACGGCAACATGGGGGCGCGCAACACCTACCACTCAATCGGGCCCAAGTTCGGCATCATGGTGGCCGTAATCGATTTCGGCAAGGGGGCGCTGCCCGTTTTGCTGGCCTACCTGCTGGGGTTGGAACTGGGCTGGCAGTTCCTGGCCGGCGTTCTGGCTATCCTGGGGCACGATTTCCCCGCCTTTGCCGGTTTCAGGGGCGGGCAGGGGACGGCCAGCACCTTCGGCACGATGGTGGTCCTCTTTCCGCTGCCGACGCTGGCGGGACTGGTCTTTTACGGCGGGCTTTATTTAATTACGAGAAAATCGAATCTGAGTTGCGCTATCGGCGGCGCCGTCATCGCGGGGATAGTGGCCTTAAGCCAGGAATGGCTGTTGTTAGCCTACGCCATAGCCGTCTTTATCTTTATCCCCATCAAGCTGCTTATGGACAGCCCCCGCCGCAAGGCGATAGCCATGGCCAAAAGCTCTAGAAGCTGACCACCGTCTGCCAATCAGTCTTTATCTAGTTCCCGCGCCAGCTCTTCGCTGCTTCTCTTGACCTCTTTGATGAAGCCTTCGCGGCCCAGCTTGAACCAGTAGGGCTCCCACTCCATCTCCTTGAGATTATCAATAAGGCCGGGGAGCAGGTCGAAGGGGACGGTGATAATCAACAGCCCTTCGGGGAGGACGCCGCGGGCCTTCATGCTGTAGCCGAGCCCGCTGACGGTCATGTTAATCTCGCCGTTGAGGTAGGGGTGGGCGTATATCCAGGCGCAGGAGAGGCAGGTCGTCCCCTTGAAAGACCACATCTTGCCGTTGGTGAAGCTGCTGGCCCTTAGGATAACCTCCGCCTGGGTGGGGTTGGCGGTGATAATCAAAAAGTCGGGGTCGGCGGCGAGCTGGTCAAACGGGGCGTGAATAATATATTTAACGGAGTCCTTGGGCATCAGCGGTATATAATCATAGACGCGGCGGTTGGCGCCGGGGGTCTTGAACATGGAGAACTTCTCGCCGAGCTGGCCGCTGTACATCATGGGGGGAAATTCGACAAAACCCACGACGTGCTCGCCGCACTGTACGTTCTCCCTGGTGGCGTAGAAGGGTGGGGAGGTCTGGGCGGCGGCGAACATCTCGCAGATAGCCAGGCTTTTATCCAGCGGCTTGATGCCCTTTGGTTTTAACAGCGAGTATTTAATGCCGACGGGCTTTCTTTCGAACTTGAACTTTTTCAATATGGAGTAGTCGAGCATTTTGCAGCCTCCTTTAGCGATTTTTTACTTTCCGCCTCAGGTCGTTAAAGAGTTTGTCAACGCGTTTCTTGTGTTCTTCACCGGTGAATTCGTCCGAGAGCAGCTTCCATCTCATGTTGCGCAGGTTTTTCAGCGTCTCGTCGAGCTTGGGCCAGGGCAGGGAGATGATGATTAAGCCTTCGGGGAAGACCTTTAACGCCCTCATGCCCAGGCTGATACCGGTGATGGTGAGGTTCATCTGGCCGCTTAATACGGGGTAGATGTACATCCAGGCGCAGGCCGCCACCGAGGTGCCTCTGGCCGACCACATATCGCCGGAGGAGAAGTTGAGGGCGCGCAGCAGGTGATAGGCCTGGCCGGCATTGACTGTGAAGACGACGACGTCGGGGTCAAAAGTCAGCTGGTCTAGAGATGAGAAGGCGACGTAGTTCACCGAGCCCCTGACCATCATGGGCAGGTACTGGTAGAGCTTGCGGTTGGCGCGGGCTTCCTCAAAGAGTTCGTCGGCCTCCCCCACCAGCCCGCCGACCAGCATCGGGTCGGGCTCTTCCATGCCCAGTATTAACGGCTCGATGCAGTAGAAGTCTTCTCTTTGCACATAGAAAGGGGCTGAGGTCTGGGCTTCCTTGAACATCTCGCAGAAGGATAGCCTTTTACCTATCCTCTCGATGCCCCCGGGTTTGACGGAGAGGAACTTGACCCCGACGGGCTTCCTTTCCAATTTGAGCTTGTCGAGTACGGAGTAGTCGCGTGCTTTGGCCGTCATGGCAACCCCCTTATTTCAGAAGCATTGGTCGGGCTGATTTTAGCAGTAATTCGGGCGATGCGCAATGAGGGGGCTATATGCGGAGTTATTGCCAAGCCGAGGTCTTTGTAGTACCATCAACAACGAAAGCCAAATCTTATAAGGAGGAAAGATGGGCAAGGAAATTTCTATCTACAACCTGGCCGACGGCGTGACCGACGAGCAGTACCTGGACTACGTTAAGAAGGTGAAGGGGCCTTTCCTGGAGAGCCTGCCCTCGGTGACCAAGTTCGAGCTGGTCAGGATAAAGGGGGCGGTGGCGGGAGGGGAGTCTCCCTATACCTACATCGGCATCCTGCATTCCGACAACCTGGACGAGTTCTATCAGAAGGGCACCACCACTCCAGAATTCCAGAAATTTATGCAGGAAGTGATGCCCATGATTGATAAGGAAGGCTACCATATGATGTTTGGCGAGGAGGTCTATTAAGCCGGGAGGGCAGCGGTGGTGGAAGAAAAAGACGGGGAAGGAGCGACCATGAATCTAGAGCATCTACTAACCGACGAAGACCGCCAGATACGGGAGGCAGTAAGGGATTTCACCAATAAAGAAATCATACCCCAGGCCAAGAAACTGGAGGCGGACTACAGCCTGGTGGAGAAGGTCCACCAGAAGCTGGTTGATATGGGTATTCAGGCGGCGGGCTACCCCGCCGAGTACGGTGGGGGAGATGGCACCAATACCGCCTTGGGCATTATCTGTGAGGAGTTGGCCAAGGGCGACGGTGGCATAAGCCTATCCGCAGGTATCAATTGGGGCATTATCCTTAAACCGGCCATAGTGGTCAAAAACAAGGCGATTATGGACCGCTTCATTCCCAGCTTTTGCAGCGGCAAGCTGGCCTATGCCTGCCTTTCCATGACCGACGAAGCCGGCGGCGCCGATTCCGAGAACCCGCTGCTGGCCGGCGGTGGGATTAAGACCACGGCCAGGCTCGAGGGCGATGAATACGTTATCAACGGGGATAAGGCCTGGCCGACCAACGGCGGGATTGCCGAGTGCTATTTGACCGTCTGCACCACCGACCCTAAAGCCGGAGACGAGGGTGTCGCCCTGATTTACGTCCCCAAGGACACACCGGGGCTGACCTTCGGCAAGCCGGAAAAGAAGATGCTATTCAAGACATCGATTAATAGCTCGGTACATTATGATAACGTCCGGGTGCCCAAGGAATACCGGCTGGCCGGGCCCGGTAAGGACGCTAATTTTTACCACTTCCTGGAATCGGGGACGGGGTGGCATTCGGCGACGATGGCGCTGGGCATCGCCGAGCGTGCCTTCGAGATTGTGCTCGACTATACCGGCACTCGTCAGGGCGGGTTTAAACCGGTGAGGCAGCACAGCATGGCGGCTGGCATAATCGCCGATATGGCCATTGGCCTGGATATGATGAGGGCCAGCATTTACAACCTCAGCGCCATGATGGATCACCTCGATATCTACGGCCCGCCCTGGTCGGCGGAGTTCATCTCCAAGGCGGCCGCCACCAGGGTCTTTGCCTCGGATATGGCGGTGGAGATAGTCAACAAAGGCGCCGAACTATTAGGCTCGATGGCGATTTCCGAGGACTTCCCCTACGAGAAGTGCCTGAGGGATGCCAAGGTAACCCAGCTCTGGCTGGGAGGGCAGCAAATCTGCCGCTATCGCGTTGCCCGGGGCTATTACGACCTTAAGAACTGGGCTTAATTATCGAAGACGATAAATTTGACAATCTTTACGTCCAGGCCTTCCGTGGGTTGCTGACGGCTCGCAGACTCTCTCATAAGGCCTGGGGGGCCTTTCTGTTTTCCTCCCACTAAAAATTTGACAACTGGCTCGGAATGGACATTGACAGCCGTTGCATAGATAGGAGTAGAATTAGCCTAAGCAGGGCAAACTAACCAACGAGGAGGGGGCCAATGGGGAAAATGAAAGTAATTCTGCAGATAATGGTCATCGCGGTGCTGGTCGCAGGCATTGTCGTGCCGTTCCTGGCCAGTACCAGCCCGGCGACGGCCAAGACGGAAAACCCGTATGTGGTCAGGACGTTCATTGATGACGAGGGGCACGAGATATCCGTGATTATCGTTCCGGGGAAACCGCCCGAGACCAAGAGCAGAGGCGTGGCTGTCCCCGAGCCCGATGTTCAGATGGGAATAAATATTCTGGGTAACATGCCCGCCTTTGACTGGAGCTACGGGTGCTCGGCGACGGCGGCGGCGATGATATTCGGCTATTATGACCGCACGGGCTACAGCAATATGTATGCCGGGCCCACCGATGATGGAGTATGTCCCCTGGATAACTCTATGTGGGGTCCGGGAGTTGGTGGCTCTGATGCTGAGTGCCCTTTAAGCGCCACACATATGGACATCGACGGCAGGGCGATTAAGGGACACGTCGATGATTACTGGTACGCCTATGCCAGTTATATTGACCCTTACTATGACTCCGTCCCCCCCTGGACTGAGCACGGTTATGCCGACTGCACGGCTGACTACATGGGGACCAGCCAGTATCAAAACTGGAACTGCCGGGATGGAGAAACCTACTTCTATTTTGACTGGGATGGTTACCCTCTCTATGACTTTACCGGTGAAGAGGGTATTGGCTATCGGGATGGCTGCCACGGCATGAGGCTTTTCGCCGAATCGCGGG
>CAYNFV010000024.1:0-13981 GCA_964396645.1 uncultured Dehalococcoidales bacterium | reverse complement strand
ACCTTGATGCGGCCAGCGTGGTCGAGATTAAGATAGGGCAGGGAGCCAAGCCGGGCATCGGCGGGCACCTCCCGGGAGAGAAGGTAAGCCCCGAGGTATCGTTAACGCGCATGATTCCTGAGGGGACGGATGCCCTCTCGCCGGCACCGCAGCACGATATCTATTCCATCGAGGACCTGGCGCAGCTTATCCACGCCCTTAAGGAGGCGACCAACTACACCAAGCCCATCTCGGTAAAGATTGCCGCCGTCCACAACTCGGCGGCAATCGCCAGCGGTATGGTGCGGGGTGGTGCCGACATCATCGTCCTCGATGGTCTTCGTGGCTCTACCGGGGCGGCGCCCAAGATTATCCGCGATAACGTGGGCATTCCCATTGAGCTGGCTTTAGCCTCGGTGGACACGCGCCTCCGCCAGGAAGGAATACGCAACCAGGCCTCCGTTGTTGTCTCGGGCGGCATCAGGAACAGCGGCGACGTGGCTAAAGCCATTGCGCTGGGGGCCGACGCTGTCTATATCGGCACGGCGGCGCTCATCGCCTTGGGCTGCCATGTCTGCCAGCAGTGCCACACGGGAAAATGCGCCTGGGGTTTATGCACCACCGATCTGCGCCTGACCAAGCGGGTAAACCCCGACATCGGCGCCCGCCGACTGGCCAATCTACTACGCGGCTGGAGCATCGAGCTTAAGGATATACTGGGGGGGCTGGGGGTCAACGCTATCGAGAGCCTGCGCGGCAACCGCTTGCACCTGAGGGGCGTTGGTCTGACCGATACCGAGCTGGAGATACTGGGAGTAAGGATGGCCGGAAGCTAATGGCGAATAGAAAAGATTCCTTGGTCAAAATAGACGCCAGCGGCGTTTACTACCGCGACCTCAACGACGTCCTGCGGGAGGCCGTCAGTAACGGCACCCGCCGCATCGAATTGCGCAACGTCTACGGGCAAAGATACATCGGCACCGACCTCAACGTGCCCGTGGAGATAGAGATATTAGGCACGCCGGGCAACGACCTGGGGGCTTTTATGAACGGGCCTAAGATTATCGTCCGCGGCAACGCCCAGGACGGCTGCGGCAACACCATGAATGAGGGCGAGATAATCATTCACGGGCATGCCGGCGATATTATCGGGCTGGCAGCTAGAGGTGGCAAAATCTTTGTCCGCGAGGACGTGGGCTACCGGGCGGGCATCCACATGAAGGAGTACCGAGGGCGGAAGCCAGCGCTGGTTATCGGCGGCACCGCCCAGGACTTCGCCGGGGAGTATATGGCCGGGGGCGTTATGGTCCTGCTCGGCCTGACCCTGAATAAAGACGAGCCGCACAAGGCCCGCTTTATCGGCACGGGGATGCATGGCGGCGTGATATATTTAAGGGGGAATGTTGAGGAGCACCAGCTGGGTAAAGAGGTCGGCGTCGCCGAGCTGGAAGAGGGCGACCGCCAGGTGCTAAAGCAGTTGGTCGGCGAGTTCGCCAGCCACTTCGACTATAATGCCGACGATATCATGCAACGCGATTTCGTGAAGCTCTTCCCGCGCTGGCTGCGGCCTTACGGCCGGCTCTATGCCTACTAATCCGCACTGGCGTATAGACACAAATGCCATCCGGGCAGGTTGCCAGTTCAAGATGTATGTAGTACATTGATGATAATAAACAGCTATTACCAAAGGAGGTGGCAGTAATGGCTAAGAGAACCAGAGAGGAAGGTAAGGAATACGTCCTGAAGATGGCTAAGGAGCACGACGTTAAGTTTGTCCGGATGTGGTTTACCGATATACAGGGCATACTCAAGAGTTTCGCCATCACCGTGGAGGAGCTAGAAACGGCGTTGGAGGAGGGGATGGGCTTTGATGGCTCGTCTATTCATGGCTTTGCCCGCATTGATGAGAGCGACATGGTAGCCCTGCCTGACCCGGATACCTTCCAGCTGCTGCCCTGGAGGCCGCGCGAGCATAGTGCCGTAGCCCGCATGTTCTGTGATATCTTGAGGCCGGAGGGTAACCCTTTTGAGGGTGACCCCAGGTATATCCTGAAGAGGAACCTGAAAAGAGCCGCCGACATGGGCTACACCTTTTACGTGGGGCCGGAGCTGGAGTTCTTCTATTTTAAAGATGCCAATGGCACCGAGCTGCTCGACCAGGGGGGCTACTTCGATATGACGCCGCGGGACGCTGCCGTCGAGATGAGGAAGGATACCGTCCTCATGCTGGAGGAGATGGGCATCGGCGTTGAGTATTCCCACCATGAGGTGGCTGGCAGCCAGCATGAGATAGACATGCGTTACACCGATGCCCTGACCATGGCTGATAACGTTATGACCTATCGCCTGCTGGTCAAAGAGGTCGCTCTTAAGTATGGCGTCTACGCTACCTTTATGCCCAAGCCGGTCTTCGGCATCAACGGCAGCGGTATGCACGTCCACCAGTCGCTTTTCAAGGGCGACCGTAACGCCTTCTTCGATAAAGATGATGAATACCATCTGTCCAAGGTAGCCCGGGGCTATGTTGCCGGACTGCTCAAGCACGCCCCCGAAATCACGGCGGTGACCAACCAGTGGGTCAATTCCTACAAGCGGCTGGTTCCCGGTTTTGAAGCGCCGGTCTACCTTTCTTGGGCGCGGCGCAACCGTTCTGACCTTATCCGTGTCCCCGAGTATAGACCGGGCCGGGAGAAGGCGACCCGAATCGAGTTCCGCTCGCCCGACCCCGCCTGCAATCCCTACCTTGCCTTCAGCGTCATGCTGGCCGCCGGGCTGGACGGAATCGAGAAGGGACTGGTGCCGCCCAAGCCGGTAGAAGAGAATGTCTACGAGATGACCGAGGCGCAAAGGAAAAAGCGGGGCATCGGAACTTTGCCCGCCAGCCTGCTGGAGGCTATCCTGCTGGCTGAGAAGAGCCAATTAGTACGCCAGGCTCTGGGCGAACATGTGTTCGATGCCTTTATCCAGAATAAGAAAATCGAGTGGAATAACTACCGCGCTCAGGTAACCGAGTACGAGCTGAAGAAATACCTGCCCATACTATAAATCGAGAGGGGGGCCGTTATGCCTCAGTCGGGTGATGCGCGCCGGCTGCGCATCGCCATGGCCCAGCTCAATACCACGGTGGGTGATTTCGAGGGCAACCTGCAAAAGATGCTTGATGGTGTTGAGCAGGCGAAGGCTTTAGCCGTAGACCTGCTCACCTTTCCCGAACTGGCGGTCTGCGGCTATCCGCCCGAAGACCTGCTCTTTAAGCCCCACTTTATCGCCGAAAACCGACGCTATCTACAAAAACTGGTCAAGGCTTCGGCGGGGATTACTATTGTCGTCGGTTTCGCTGAAGGCAATGGGGCTATCTATAACGCCGCCGCCGTCATTCACGACGGTAAGCTGGTAGACGTTTACCATAAGATATTCCTGCCCAACTACGGCGTATTCGACGAGAACCGCTACTTCCGCCCCGGTGATAGCTGCCCGGTTTATACCATCGCCGGCGTTGCCGTCGGCGTCAATATCTGCGAAGACATCTGGTACGAGGTCGGCCCGGCCAGCGTCCAGGCTTACGCCGGGGCTGAGCTTATCGTCAATGTCAGCGCCTCGCCCTACTACTTCGGCAAGGGAGATGCCAGGGAGGAGATGATAGCCAAGCGGGCTAAAGATAATATAGCTATTTTTGCCTATAACAACCTGGTGGGAGGGCAGGACGAGCTGGTCTTCGACGGCGGCGGTATGATTCTAGACGAGAAGGGACGGTTATTGGCCAGGGGCAGGCAGTTCGGGGAGGACATGATATTAGCTGACCTGGATGTTGCCGCCGTGGCTCAGGTGCGCCTCAAAGACCTGGAGTGGCAGAAGGGGGTGGCGCCCTGGAAAGAACCGCCCTGGAAAGTCACCAGAGTCACGCTATCCGACAAACCTTTTAGTATGAGAAAACCGACAATATCCACCCGAAAGGTCAAGCCGAAGAACCTCTATGCCGAAATCTACGACGCCCTGGTGCTGGGCACGGGCGACTATGTGACCAAGAACGGCTTTGAGAAGGTCTTAATCGGGCTTTCGGGGGGAATAGATTCCAGCCTGGTGGCCGCCATCGCCGTCGACGCCCTGGGCAAGTCCAACGTGGTCGGAGTAACCATGCCCTCGCGATATTCTTCCCCGGGCAGCGTCTCCGATGCCGAGCTCCTGGCTAAGAACCTGGGCATCAAGCTTTTGACCGTCCCCATCGAGAAAGTCTTTCAGGCCTACCAGGATACGCTGGCCGAGTCTTTTAGGGGGACGAAGCCTAACGTCACCGAGGAGAATATCCAGGCCCGTATCAGGGGCAACATCCTGATGGCGCTTTCCAACAAGTTCGGCTGGCTGGTGCTGACCACGGGCAACAAGAGCGAGATGGCCACCGGCTATACCACGCTCTACGGGGATATGGCGGGGGGGTTTGCCGTGATAAAGGACGTGCCCAAGACCGTGGTCTACGAGCTGGCCCGCTACCGTAACTATCGGGGTGATAAGGAGCTGATACCCGCTTCGGTTATCGAGAAACCGCCTTCGGCAGAATTGAGGCCAGAGCAGAAGGACATCGACACCCTGCCTGATTACGAATTGCTTGACCCGGTGCTCAAAGCCTACGTCGAAGAGGACAAGAGCGTTGAGGAGATTATCGCCCTGGGCATTGACGAAGAGGTGGTCAGGAAAGCCGCCCGACTGGTGGACGGTAGCGAGTACAAGCGGCGGCAGGCGCCGCCGGGGGTGAAGATAACCACCCGCGCCTTCGGGCGCGATCGCCGTCTGCCCATTACCAACCGCTACAAGGGGTGGTAGGGGCTTAAAGCTATTGGCAGGGCGTGGTATAATAGCCCAGAGTTGTACCGGAGAGGTTTGCTATGGAACAGGTTTTTGGCTCTGACGCCGAAGGTAAGCTGATAGCCATCCTCAAAATCCTGAGTGAGTCCTCGGAGCCGCTGGGCTCCATCACTATCGCCCGCCGCCTGGAAGGGGAGGGGGTTTTCTTAAGCGAGCGAGCGGTCAGGTATCACCTAAAGATAGCCGACGAGCGCGGCTACACCCAGCCGGGGGGCCGGGACGGGCGAATGATCACCGACGAGGGGCGGCGGGAGGTCAAAGAGGCACTGGCTTCGCAGCAGCTCGGTTTCGTCAGAGAGAAACTGGAACTGCTGGCTTACCAGACTACCTTCGACCCCGAAAAGCGCACGGGTCAGCTGCCGATAAACACCTCGTTCGTGGCTAAAGATAAGTTCAAGAAGGCGCTTTCGGCCATGAAGGATACCTTTAAGGCGGGCATCTGCGTCAGCGAGCTGGTGGCGACGGCGGAGGCGGGCGAGCACCTGGGGGTGGTGGTTGTGCCCGAGGGCAAGGTCGGCTTGGCCACCGTTTGCGGTGCCGCCATCAACGGCGTGCTGCTCAAGGCGGGCATCCCCAGTGAGTTCCGCTTCGGCGGCGTGCTTGAAGTAAGAAATTCGGAGCCGAGGCGCTTTGTCGCCATAATCGACTATGCCGGCACCTCCCTCGACCCCTCGGAGCAGTTTATCCGAGCCCGGATGACCAGCGTCGGCGAAGCCGCCCGTACGGGCAGCGGTAAAATTCTGGGTAATTTCCGCACCATACCCGCCCAGGCCCGGGAAGCCGTGGAAGAAAAGCTGGCTATGCTCAAGGAAGTCGGCATTAACGGGGTCTATGCCCTGGGCGAAACCAGCGAGCCGCTTTGCCAGGTTCCGGTGGCCTTGAATCGGGTCGGCGCTGTCCAGCTGGGCGGGCTTAATCCGGTGGCGGCGGCGGTTGAAGCCGGCATCGAGATTGAAAATATAGCCGAGAGCGGGCTGGTTGACTTCGACCAGCTGGTTAGCTTCTGGAAATTATAGAGTAGATTAACAGAGCCTGATAGGATTGACTGGCTAATCCTGATTGCGGTAAACTGTGCT
Organism: uncultured Dehalococcoidales bacterium; assembly: GCA_964396645.1. Taxonomy (GTDB): domain Bacteria; phylum Chloroflexota; class Dehalococcoidia; order Dehalococcoidales; family BS750m-G39; genus E44-bin88. The sequence continues at coordinate 8,066 of CAYNFV010000024.1, read as the reverse complement.
TTGGTTAGATTATATCTAAAAACTCTCCGAGTTAGTTTGCCTAAACCGATAGGCATGGCGGCTGGCCGAGAGGGTATTGCCGGAAACGTCAATGCCTCCCGTGTTTGGAAAGGAGGGTGCCTGTGTGCCTGCCCGAAGCACCTCTCTCCGGAAGTGCTTATTTTTTATGACACCCCGGCTTGACCTGGTACAGCCGGTGGCGATAGAGATTTAATTAATAAGGAGGGAAAGTTGAAAAGCGTTACGTTAAAAATCAACGGACTACAGCACAGGTTGGCTGTCGAGGATGATATGGTGCTCCTCGACCTGCTCCGGGATGAGCTGCACCTCACCGGTACCAAGCAGGGGTGCGACCGTAAGGGCCAGTGCGGGGCTTGCACCGTGATTGTCAATGGCAAGACGGTCTTATCCTGCCTGACCAGGGTGGCCAACCTCGACGGCGCCGAGGTTATCACTGTGGAAGGGCTGGGCACGCCGGAGAATCCACACCTGATACAGGAAGCCTATGTCCTGTCGGGGGCGATTCAGTGCGGCTTTTGCACGCCGGGTCTGATTATGGCCACCAAGGTCCTGCTGGACAGGAACCCAAAGCCTACCCGTGATGAAATCAAGATAGCCTTGCGAAATCACCTCTGCCGATGCACCGGTTACAGCAAGATTATCGAAGCCGTTGAGCTAGCCGCCCGTTTTCTACGCGGCGAAACGACCCCGGCCAAGGTGAGGCCTGACCCCAGGGGAAAGCAGATAGGCGTTTCTCACCCCCGTCCCTGGTCTATGCTCAAAGCCTGCGGGCTGGCGCCGTTTGCCGCTGACATCGTTATGCCGGGGGCGCTGGAGTTAGCCGTGGTGGCCAGCCCACACCATAACGCCCGCATCAAGAAAATAGACTATGCTAAAGCGGCCAAGATGCCCGGTGTCGCCGGTATTATGACCTACAAGGATATCAAGGGTAACAACGCACTGGGCAAGGATAAAAAGGTGCTCTTCGGCGAAGGCGACGTCGCCCCTCTGCTCGGGGCACACGTGGCTATCGTCGCCGCTGAAACCCGCAAGGAAGCCCTAGCTGCGGCGGAAGCGGTCAAAGTAGAATACGAGGTTTTGCCCAGGGTGGCTACCGCCAAAGAGGCACTGGCTAAAGGCGCCCCTGAGGTTCAGCCGGGCACCGGCAATATCTGCATGCTGAACCGGCAGTTTAGGGGCGACGTCAAGAAGGCGCTGAGTTCTTCGGCGGCGGTGGTCGAGGCGGAGTTCAATACGCAGTGGATCCACCAGGCACCTCTGGAACCGGAGGTCGGGGTTGCCTACCTGGAAGGAAAGGGCAAGGACGCGCAGCTGGTGGTGGTAGGTCGCTCTTTGCGCATTCACGACCACGCCAAGGTGCTTAAAGAAGCGCTGGGTTGGGAAAATATCCGCTACCAGGAGGCCTTTACCGGCGGTCAGTTCGGCATTAAGGTTGACCTGACCTCGGAGCAGATAGCCGCGGCTGCCGCCCTTCATTTCAAAAAAGCGGTGCGTTATATCCCCGGCACCGCCGAGTCCCTGCAGATGACCAGCAAGCGGCACCCCTTCGGTATGAAAGTGCGCCTGGGGGCCGATGCCAAGGGCAAGCTCACCGGCTTTGAGATATACGCCACCGTGGAAAAGGGCGCTTTCTCTTCAGCGGCCTGGGTTATCGTCCACCGCGCCCTGGCCATGCTCAGCGGCGCCTACTACATACCCGATGTCTTCGCCGAGATAAAGGTGGTCTTCACCAACAACATCTGGGGAGGCGCTGCCAGGGGGGCGGGACCGCCCCAGATTAACTATGCCCTGGAGTCAGCCATGAACCTGCTGGCGGCTAAGGTGGGCATGGACCCACTGGCTTTCCGTCAGCTCAATATCATCAAGCCCGGAGAGTCTACCTCCAGCGGCCATGTCATGGAGGAATGGGCTGTAGACGGCTGTTTGAGGAAGGTCAAGCCTATTTACGAGAAGGCACTGAAAGAAGCCGCTGCCTTCAAGTCCGATACCATAAAGCGGGGGGTGGGGCTGGCGGCCTCAAGCTTCGGCATCGGTGAGCCTCTCGACAAATCCGATGTTGCCGTGGAACTCGACGCCGACGATGGCCTGACCATTTACGCTTCGGTGGCCGACCCCGGAGAGGGTAATGACGCTATGCTGACGCAGCTTGCCGCCCACCTGACCAAAATCCCCAGTGAGAAAATACGCCTGCAGACCCGTGATTCGGTGTTAACGCCTAATTCGGGGCTTTCGGCAGGTTCCCGGCAGACCTTTATGTCGGGGCATGCCCTGGTCAAGGCTATCGGGGCTTTGCAAGCCGCTATGAAAGAGGTCGGAGCCAAGAGCCACGCCGACATGGTTAAGGCAGGTAAGCCGACCCGATACCAGGTGCAGCATAACCTGACGCACAAGGGTATGGACGAAGAGACCGGCCAGGGCGAGTTCTTCGCTTCCCGATGCCACGGTGTACAGATGGCCGAGGTCGAAGTCGACACTAAGAGTGGTGAGGTGAGGGTGCTTAAGATGACCGGTGTCGTTGACGCCGGCACCCTTATCAACCCCTTGAACGTTCTCTGCCAGATTGAGGGCGGTATGGACATGGGGGCGGGTATGGCGCTACGCGAGCAATACGTCCACGGCGAGACGGTGGACTGGCTAACCTATAAGTACCCCACCATGAAGGACTCCTTCGATAAGGAGGTGGCCCTTATCGAGACGCCACGCAAGAACGGGCCGCTGGGAGCCACCGGCGTCGGCGAGTTCACCCTTATGCCTACCTCTCCGTCAATCATGAACGCCATTGAGAATGCCATCGGCGCCCGTATTTATGACCTGCCGGCTACCCCGGACAAGGTTCTCAAGGCGCTTAAGGGCAAGAAGGCTTAAAGTCTGGTATCAGTCATAAAAGAACAGGGTCGAGGAGGCTTCCTCGACCCTGCTTAGTTTATCTAGGGCGTCTGGTTTTTAGTCCTTTACCTTGGTCTCTTTCTCCAGCACCTCGGCCAGGGCCTGGTAGCCCTCGTTGCCGAAAGACTTGAACTGCAGGGTAAGCAGCTCCGAGTATTTGAAGCCCTTGGACTTAAGCCAGTCACGGTGGACCTTATCGCCCCGCCCGATCATGTGGCGGGCCAGGTCTAAGGCGCTGCTCGAGACCTTGTTGCATACCGGACAGTGATAACTCATATAAGAACCTCCGCTAAAAGCCTTATTTTGCCTTCTGCTTTTTCTCCCTGAGGGCCTTGAAGACCTTCTCCGGGGTTATGGGTAAATCGTTGATGCGTACGCCGACGGCTTTGTAGATGGCGTTGCCGATGGCGCCGGCGGTGGGATTGGTCAGGCCTTCGCCGGCTTCTTTGGCGCCGAAGGGGCCCTCGGGCTCGTAGGTGTCAATTTCCAGAATCTCGGTCTCGGGCATGTCCAGAGAGCGGATGAGCTTGTAGTCGGCGATGGACGGGTTGAGTATCTTGCCATCGTCCATGGGCTGGTCTTCACAGTAGCCGTAGCCGCCGGCCATCATGATAGCCCCTTCCAGCTGCCCCTCGATGCCCAGGGGGTTGACTACAGTGCCGCTTTCGTGGGCGGTGGTAACGTTGACCAGCTTATACCTTCCGGTCTCGGGGTCGACGGCCACCTCAGCTATCTGGACGCCGAAGCTGTAGGCGGGGGATATCATCCCCTTGCGGTGGGGGGTATAGTAGCCACGCCCCATGATAGCATTGCCGTCCTTGCCCCTTATTGCCGCCTTGACGATGTCAAAGTAGGATACGCCCCTCTCCGGGCGGTCCACCAGGTGTACCCAGCGGTCTTTGATATCCAGGTCGTAGACAATGTTAGCCCCCATATGGGCGGCGGCGAACTCCAGGAGCTGGCGCTTGGCGTCGGCGGCGGCCCTCTTAACGGCGTTGCCGTTCATCAGTGTCTCCCGGCTTCCCCAGGCACCCAGGTCAGGGGGACAGATACCGGTATCGCCGGAGAATATCCGAACGTCCTCCAGTTTAACCCCCAGCTCCTCGGCGCATATCATGCTTAGGGTGGTGTTGGAGCCCTGGCCGATATCACAGGCTCCGGTGTAAAGGTCGACCTTGCCGTCGATATTTATCCTGACCACAGCCGCTGAGAAAGCGTAAGGGGTGTTGAACCAGTTGAAGATACCGCCGGACATGAAGCCGTAGGCGGAAACACCGATGCCGTGGTTGGGGGGTAGCTTGCCCCTCTTCTTAATGTGGTCCTCGATTTTATCCAGACACTGGTGCAGACCGCAACTCTGAATAAAAGCCTGCCCGGGGACCTCGTAGTTGGGGGTCATGCCGTTCTTGCGCCTGATTTCAATGGGGTCTATGCCCAGGTCTTCAGCCATCATGTCCAGCTGGGACTCGCCGACAAAGGTCGACTGGGGAGCCCCGAAGCCGCGCATGGCCGAGGTGACGGCCGTATTGGTATAGACCCGGTAGCCGTCATAGCGGTAGTTGGGATATTTATAGGGGAACGAGGAGAAGAAACCGGTAAGGTAGAGCGCGGTAGCCCCCATGGCCGTATAGGCGCCGCCCTCGGTGATGACCCGTGCTTCTTTAGCCAGCAGTTTGCCATCTTTGGTGGCGCCCAGCTTGAGGAAATAGTACATGGGGGTGCGACGCTTGGTGGCGGTGAACTCCTCTTCCCGGGATAAAACTATCTTTACCGGCTGGCAGAGCTTCTGGGAGAGTATGGCGGCGGGGAACTGGGCCGAATCGAGCTCGAACTTGCTGCCGAAGCCGCCGCCGGTGTGGCGGTTCATCACCCTGATGTCGCTCTCCTTCATATCGAGCATATCGGCATAGAGCCGCTGGATATAGTATGACGATTGAGATGAGGTCCAAACGGTGAGCTTGCCGTTGTGGCCGAAGCTGGCCACGGCGTCGTGGGTTTCCATGCAGACGTGCGCCTGCGAAGAGCACTTGTACTGGTCTTCGCGGATATGGTCGCACTTCTGGAAAGCCTCATCGACATCGCCCCACTCAATATGGCGGTTGATGTTAATATTAAGCTCAACGCCGTCGTGGACCTGGGGCGCATCTTCCTTTATAGCTTCCAGGGGGTCGAAGACGGCGGGTAATGGTTCGTATTCCACCTCGATTAAGTCCAGCGCCTCTTCGGCGGTATCCTCGTCAATGGCGGCGACGGCGGCTACGGGGTCGCCGATGTAGCGCACCTTGGTGCGGCAGAGTATTTCCTCGTCACATAGTTCGGGGAAGCGCCGCCAGATGCCCTGTTTGCGTCCTAGGGTGTCCTTGCCCGTGACCACCGCCTTGACGCCGATGAGTTTTTTGGCTTTAGAGGTATCAATCTTTAAAATCTTGGCGTGGGGGTAGGGGCTCCTCTTGACCTTGCCGTATAGCATGTTGGGTAGGACAACGTCAAAGGTGTATTTGGCGCTGCCGGTTACTTTTTCGGTACCGTCAACGTTATGTACCCGTTGGCCGATTACGGTAAATTTAGTCGTCATTTCGCCTCCTTATAGTCACCCTTAACCACGGCGGTTATGGCCCGGATAATACTGTTGTAACCGGTGCAGCGGCAGATGTTGCCGTCGATGCCTTCTTTTATCTCTTCCTTGGTAGGCTTGGGGTTTTCCGTCAGCAGCGCCGTGGAGGACATCAGCATTCCCGGGGTGCAGAAGCCACACTGGTAGGAGCCGTGGTCGAGGAAGGCTCTCTGCAGGGGACTCAATTTGTTGCCTTTGGCCAGACCCTCCACCGTCACCACCTCGGCGCCGTTGGCCTGGAGAGCCAGCACCGAGCAGGACTTGACCGCCATGCCGTTGAGCATTACGGTGCAGGCCCCGCAGGAGCTTGAGTTGCAGCCACGCTTGGTTCCGGTCAAGCCCAGCTCAATTCTCAGGACGTCCGAAAGCAGGGCCTTGGGTTTGACAAAAATGTCGTAGGGTTGGCCGTTAACTTTGAATTTTAGCTCTTTTTTCATATCATCAAACCTCTCTATTTAGCCTTCCTGGCATTGGCCATAGCTTCGCGGGTGATTCTGGGCACCAGGACTTTAATCAGCTCGCGCCGGTAGTCGTCCGAGGCGTAGATATCGGATATCGGGTCTGCCTCGGCAGCCGCAGCCTCTCCAGCTTGCGCCAGCAGGGCTTCGGTAATCTTTTTACCCTTTAATACCGCCTCCGCCTTCTTGGTCCTCAGCGGTATTGGCGCCGACGCCCCCAGGGCGATGCGGATATCCTGGCAGCTGTCACCCGCACCCAGCGTAACCGTTACAGCGACGCCGACGGTGGCCAGGTCGCTTTCAATAACGTTGAATTTGGTGTAGGCAGTACCGGTTTTGGCCGGCACTGGTGGCAGGCTAATCTCGGTGAGTAGCTCGCCCGGTTCTAGCACCGTCTCGAAGTAGTCCAGGCTGAAGTCCTCCGCCGGCATACTTCTTTTGCCCTTGGAGCTGGTCATGGTAAAGGTGGCGCCCAGCGCAATACACACCGGTGCCGGGTCGCCCGCGGGGTCGGCGTGGCAGACATTGCCGCCGATGGTACCCCAGTTGCGCGTCTGAATTGAGGCCAAGCGGGTTTCCATCTTGGCCAGCACCGGGTATTTCTTCTTGATGACCGCCGATTTCTCAATGGTGCGGTGGGTGGTGGTGGCGCCGATTTTGAGCCCGTCTTTCTCGTCCTTGATGTAGCTTAGCTCGTTTAAGCCCTTAATATCGACCATGTAGGGAGGGGCAACCAGTCCCTGCCGCATCAAGACCAGCAGTGATTGTCCGCCGCAGATTACCTTACAATCATCCTGGTATTTATCCAGCAGGGCAAGGGCTTCTTTGAGCGTCTTGGGAGCCAAGTATTCAAAGTCATTTATCATTAGCCCGGCCTCCCTGATTTGGTAGCTTTAATCACTTTCAAGCCTCCGTTCTAAAATATCTATTTGCCCAGCTCTTCCTTCAGCTTATCCTGCAGGTTCTGGATAAACTGTTCCCCCACCTTGTTGACCTTGGCGCGCATGATTCTCTCGCCGAAGGTGGCCAGCCGGCCGACCATGCTCACGTTGGAACTGTAGGCAACCTCAACCTCGCCACCGGCAAGCTCTTTGAGGTCGACGATGGTCTCCTGGCTGAAGGTGCCGGCGCCGCCCATGGCTGAACCACGCCCCACTGCCTTGAGGTGCTTGGGGGCGTCAACCTCGGTCAGTTTCTGGGTGAAATTGAGCTTGACACCGATGGGGCCTACCTTCTGCTTGACGGTGCCTTCCCAGGTCTTATCGTCGACGGGTTCCATTTTTTCGGCGCCGGGGATACAGGAAGCCAGCGTGCCCGGCGCCAGCAGAAAGTCCCAGACCTTCTGAATGGGCGCTTTCATGGCGAACTTTCCCTCAATTTTCATCTTTAATTTGTCCTCCTCTTATTTTTATCTCTACAGCATTTCGTCAGCATAAGGGTCTTTAGTCAGATTAGGGAGTTTGGGCATGGTGAATTTACCATTAGAACCTGCCTTGGCTAGAGGCAGGTTCTTTAGTGCTTCCGGCAGACAACCCCGATAGTTCTCGCAGTAACACAGAAAATAGTGCCGGCCCCTATAGATAGAGCATTCCTTACAAATAGTCCCTGAGAAGGGACATATCATTCTCGCCTTAGCCATTAATGCGTTTCTTCCTTAATTTTATAACAGCCTATATTTTTGCATACTATCCAGTGACTATGCAAATTTTTTTATTTGGGTTATGAGCCGGGAATCTCCGGGCTCTCCCAGTCCTTCATCGGCCTCATCCACTCCGCTTTTTCGACGAAGGCGTCATGCGCCAGTGGCACTGGCGGGTGGCAGATGAAGTGCGGGTCGAATTCGTCTTTGACCTTGAGCAGCCAGATGTGGTAGTTGGGCCCGTAGGCAGGCCCGGTAAGATAGAGGGGCTGGTGGGGTCCCAGCAGCGAAGTATAGAAGCGCTTTCTTATATTCTCCTTGGATGTCTCCAGGTAAAAGAAGTCAACGCCGTCGGTGTCTACGTCGGGGTCCCAGTAGACGAGGAACTCGGAGTAGCCCTGGTGGCCCAGCTCGAAGCTCTGGAACCAGCCGGGGTCGCCGTAGTCGG
>CAYNFV010000023.1:0-14399 GCA_964396645.1 uncultured Dehalococcoidales bacterium | reverse complement strand
CCTCCTGCGGCACCGATGACCTGTGGCTGACTGAGGCCAGCAACATGCTCTGGGCTCTCGACCGCGATACCAGTCTCGACGCGACCTGGTTCACGCAATACGTAACCTGGATCTGGATGTGGGAAGACCCGCTGGCAACACAAGTAACCCCGGTCTCACCGGCTGACGGAGCCGTGCTGGCGACCACGACCGCAGCCACCCTCGAGTGGGAGGCGCTAGACCTTGCCACCCTTTACGAGATTAAAGTCTACGCAGCCTGTCCAGAGTGCCTGGATCCTAACGAGATGGACGAGTTGGTTACTTCTCCCTATGAAACCGACGATACTTGCATCACCATCACTGGCCTTCTCCCAGGTTTCAAGTACCACTGGAAGGTCAGGGTTGCCTGTGACTCACCGTTCGTGAGCAAGTGGTCTACCCTGCGCTCATTCCAGACCGCTCTGGATACGGTCCCCTACCTCTGCGCACCGTGGTGCGGTCAGGACGACGTCAACATCAACACTAACTTCGCCTGGGATGCCGTTTTGGGCGCTAACAGCTACGAGGTCCAGATTGCTACCGATGATGCTTTCAGCAGCATCGTTTCTTCCGGCACGACCTCGGCCAATGCCTGGACACCGGCTGATCCTCTTGACTACTCCACCGTCTACTACTGGAGGGTGAGAGCGGTCAATGATGGTGTCTACTCAGCCTGGGCTGTCTGCATCTTCACGACCGCAGCCGAACCGGTTGAACCGGCTGAGCCTCCTCCAGCAGTTATAATAGAGGAGACCGAGATTACACCCACATGGATTTGGGTGATAATCGGCATCGGTGGCGCGCTGACGATTGCAGTGGTTATTCTGATAGTGACGACCAGGAGAGTACCCTGATCTAAGCTAGAAGACTAACGCTTCAAGTGAATAGTAGAGCCCCCCGCAATGCGGGGGGCTCTACTTGGGAAAACCAGGAGTTAGATTAAATAATGGTAGTCCAAACCAAGCTAGACACTATATACCAGATGAGGCAGTCGGGGGCTACCCTCGACCAAGTTGGCAGTCGCTTTGGTATTACCCGAGAAGGGGTAAGGCAGATACTGACCAAACACTACGGCTCCACCAGAATCCAGAACCTACTGACAACAACAGAGCTGGCCCGTCTGACTGACTGTGGTTATAGCTATATCGTTAAGTTAAAACGACGAGGAGTCATCCAGCCAGCCATAGTGATTGGCCATTGTAGGACGCTATGGAAGCCGGAAACCATTGCCACCATCATTTTATATATTGCCCGCCATGGCTGCCCAATGTGCCACGGCTCCGTGCCTAGTAATCGTCAAGTCTATTGCTCCCGGGAGTGCTACCTTGAGGCTCATCGGTATAAGAACCAACCTGAAGAAGCAAAGAAGCAGCACAACGAAAGGGTGAAGCGGTGGCTGGCTAAAAACCCGGAAAGAGCGAGGCAGATCCTGCAGCGAAAGCAGGCAAGGAAGTGCTTGACTATATAATTGGCGACTGGCTTAACGTTCCTAGTTTTTGTGCACGATTAATCCAATTTTTTGAATGAGCCCACGTTTCATCTCCAAGCGTATTGTGTAACTTAGGCAATTTTTCCCTTTGGTGTGCTGACAAGACGGAAAAACAGTATTAGTATTAAATGCATAGGGACATATTGTGACCGTATGAGGACAGATATCCTATAGCTTTCATTCAGGATGGTTAGATTCAGAGCATACTAGTGAATCCAAGGGGTAGCACAATGATTAATGGCAACAATAAAATAGGCAGATTAGTTAGGCAGCGAAGGGTAATGGTACCAATCACCCTGAAGGAATTGGCTGCCGATTCGGGGGTGTCTCCGTCGCTTTTGTGCCGAATAGAAAAGGGGAAGCGCGTCCCTTCGGCTCATACTCTGCGTAAGATGGCTAAACCTTTAGGCCTTGGTGAGGGTGAATTATTAATCTGTGCTGGCTACATAACCTCCTAATAATGCTAGCGCAGTTGAAACCCAAATTGCTAGTCGCATAGACCCTCAAGTAGCCGCCGCATTATCGCAAGAGACTTTCGATGTACAAAGGACCGTACTTACCATCATCTCTCTACTGAAGATTATGGGCAAGGATAGTGCTCGACGACATTCTAAAGCAGCGACAGATTAACCACGTCGGAGTTGCCTTTTGCACCCAGGTAGGAATGTATGGAATTTAGCTGTGTCTATGACCAAGCGGCTCAAATAATATCATCCGGGCTAGCCGATTAGCTCTAGCCGATAGCCTGGAATACCGGCTATTAGAACAGAAGGCAGAGAGGAAAGAGTAACAAGAGTAAAGCGACTTTCAGTGAGAAGTTGTCTCGGCAATGTGTACTTAAAAAACGTTGAATAGAGTACTTTTGTGGCAAGTATGTTCAAAAGTAACATTAGCTTACATTGTGCAATCGTCCACCACTACGACAAAACCTCTAAAACATGTTTGAACATTCCTGACATTTGTTCAATCACAGCCCATCCAATTATTATTAACCTCTATCCGACCTCGAATTGAAACACCTCCTGTAGTATGTTAATGTTTCATCGTAATGAAAGACCGGTGGTAACATTACTTTGGTGTAAGACAATGACCTGGGACAGCGTGTACGCAAGCGGTAAGCAAGTTCGGGGACATAAACGCATTGAACCAGCGATATTCCACAAGAACCGGTAACTCGATTGGTTGTAATTCAGGGGGCACATATGGCTAAGAAAAACGTCCTTTTAACCGGAGCATCCGGCTCCATGGGCGGTGAAGCTTTTAAAGAGCTTCTTAAAAGAAAGGACAAGTACAATATCGTCCTGTTTCTGCTACCTTATAGGCAAATTAAGAAGGCATTCGCGAAATATGAAGGACAAGAAGGAATAAGGATTATCTGGGGAGATCTGTATAATTTCGAAGATGTGCTGGAGGCAGTCAACGGTGTAGATTATGTCCTCCATCCCGCCGCGTTGATCGCTCCAGCGGCAGACAAAAACCCGCAACTCTGTAAAAAAACAAACTTCAATGGTACCAAAAACATAATTGCTGCAATCAAGAGACAACCAAAGGATGGCACTGATGTCCGCTTCGTTTACATCAGTTCTGTAGCAGCATATGGAGACCGGCTCCCACCCATTCATATGGTCAGGGTAGGGGATCCTCTCAAACCGAGTGTCGGTGATTTCTATGCCACGACAAAAATAGCTGCGGAGAGAGCTGTGATAGAATCCGGCTTGAAATATTGGGCGGTATTGCGACAGACCTACATTGCTATCCCGAATGTAGCGTCTCTTTTAGACCCGATTCTGTTTCACCAGCCTGCTAATACTCACATTGAACTCATCACTAGCGAAGATGCCGGCTATGGGCTTATCCAAACCATAGAGGCTTCTGATGATTTCTACGGCAGGGTCTACAACATGGGTGGGGGCCCGTCATGCAGAGTTGTATTTAAAGACTATATCGAGCGGATGATGAAAATCTTTGGGTTGGGTGATTATAGGAAAATAATGCCTCTCAACTGGTTCGCCTTAAGAAACTTCCATTGTTGCTGGTATGAGGACAGCTGGGTTCTCAATGAATATCTGGGTCATTGGCGACATTCGCTTGAAGACCACTATAAGCAGGCAGAAACCGCTACACCCTGGTATCTGAAACTCGGGGGTAAAATCGCTCCTTCTTTTATAATCAAGGCGTTCATCAGGAGAATGGCAGACCCCTTGAAGTGGATAGAAGACAACGACACGGAGAAGATTAAGGCATTCTTCGGCAGCCGTGAAGTGTGGCAAAAGATACCCGATTGGGAGCGTTCCATCTACGCACAACAGGGGGAACCAACCATCCCCTTCTCAAACATGAAGGACGGAGAAAACACGCCTGGGAGCAATACGATAAGAGATATGCAGGAACTGGCTAGCTCTAGGGGAGGACAATGCCTCTCAACGGAGTACGTTGATACAAAGACCAAGCTCAAATGGAAATGCGCTTTCGGGCATGAGTGGGAGGCTACTTCCAGACTCCTAAAGGCAGGACACTGGTGTCCGGGATGTGCTGCCCCGCCGTGGGACTATGACACTCAAGCCAAAGTTGATCCAGCCCTTGCTGCCATCTACTACAACAATCATGATAGAGAAGAATATCAAAGAGTTGATTGGTTGTTTTACCCCAGCGAATAGTACCCACGGGCAAGCCCTTGGCACTTTGTGATTCAAGCTTCGCTTGACCTGAATTCTGGCTTTGTTGCCATTTCACGTATTCCAGCATCCTATCATCATCTATGCCGACGGTTAGTCTGGATTCTAGCTAGTGGGCAACATTATTTCACAATTACTCAAATTGCTTAGCCCTAGTAGTGCGGGCTGCACAAAATAGCGTTTTGTTGCCTGTCAAGGTTCTTCAGATCAGGCGGCAGTGGAGAGATTCTGTTCCAAATACCGCACTATGCAACTTCAGCCCTCTCAGACTGTGTGATATGATTGAATATAATGTTCATGTTCAACTACGAAACCTTGGTAGACCCTTTGTTGAGAGACCTCAGGAAGTGTACTCCTGAATTCTCTGGCATGAAGGTTGGAGATAAGGTACTGGATGTCTGCTGTGGAACCGGGGCGCAAGTTCTTGAGTACGGGCGCCGGGGCATTATTGCTACGGGCATAGATATAAGCCCAAACATGCTTAACATAGCTACGAGAAATATAAGGAGACAGAAGGCGGTGAATGTCTGCTTTCAACTCGCCGACGCAACCACTTTGCCTTTTCCGGACGGTTACTTTGACTATGCGTCTATATCTTTGGGACTACACGATAAGGAAAAGTCTATTCGATATCAAATCATTTCTGAGATGAAGAGGGTTGTCAAGCAAGACGGAGCCCTTATCCTTATAGATTTCCAGGTTCCATTACCAAGGAATATATGGGGTGTGTCTGCGAGAGCCATAGAATTCCTCGCTGGCGGGTCGCACTATCAGAGCTTTAAAGATTATCTTGCAAATGGGGGGCTCGAGGATATACCGAAGAATCACGGTTTGCGGGAAGAATGTAGGACCAACCTCAAGAATGGACTACTAGTGGCTACGAAGGCGGTGAATGGTTAAGCTATTATCGGTCATTCTGGCCAAGACCTTCAACAAATCGCGATTTCTTGAATTCCTGGCTACCCGCATGAAGAGTGCACAGAAGCTTGGCCTGTTTACTTTGCACATTAGGGCGTTTTGTTCACCTGCGGGTAACAAATGTCCAGAATGTGCAGTACCTATGTGAAAGTGAGCCTTTGCACAAGTTCGCCTGCGAGAATTCCCATAATCAAACCTCAACCTAGATTTGTGAACCTACCGTGTTAAATTCCTTGTCTTATAACCTCAGACAAGGTAGAATACGGCTATCTATCCCGGTGTAAAGCGGGAAGTGTTTGAGGTTAAATGAGCGGGTCTACCACTATAGCCAAGGTGATTTCCAGAGTAATGAATCCCTTCCTTCTTAGCGTAGTAGCGTTGCTACTGGTAACCTATGTCGGGTCAAGCGACCTACGAGTGTTTTTGAGCTGGGCTCTAATCGTTCTGTTCTTCGTTATTGCATTGCCACTCATCTATGTTTACATTAAAAGTCCAAGAACTAGAAGTGGAGTTAAACGGATACAGGATCCTCTAGCGTTCTTCAGAGAGCACCGAAGAGACATTTTGGTTTTAGGTATTGCTTCTGCTCTGCCCTGCATCCTTTTACTAATATTTCTTGAGGCTCCGTCGCTTCTGGTTGCTACGCTTGTGGCCTTGTTAGGAACCAGCCTTGCAGTAGGTCTAGTTAACGTGTTCTACAGAGCTAGTTATCACTTGGCACTCGTCACCACCCTTGTTATTGTGGCAGTACTTATTTGGGGGCATACTTTTCCCTCTATATCAGTTTTAGTTGCTATTCCCTTGGTTGGTTGGGCCAGGTATTCGCTTCGGCAACATAGTCCAAGACAACTAGCAGCGGGTTTCGGTTTGTCGGTCGTTATTGGTACTGCTACCTTGTATGCGTTTGGTTTGCTGGGAAGCTTTGTTTTGTGAGAAAGGGCTTTTCCCACTCACGCCAAGATACAGAATATTTGGCAGGTCACATCAGCTTGGATTGTGCAGTGTAACAGACAAAAAAGGGGGCTCCCACAGGCTATAATCTGCGAGAGCCCCTATAATCAAAATCCAGGTTTAGGACCAATCTTCTTCTGACTGGTCCGGGGGTATAATTTCGTCAGGGGTAATAGCCTCGTCATCAGGAGTATCTTGGTCAGACGGTATAATTTGGTGGGGGGCTACATCTACTACAGGCAGTTCATCGGTGAAGTGAGGCTTTGGCGGCGTGGTCTTCTGCTTGGTACTGTAAGACAGTTCTTCGGTGACAGTATCCTCTATAGTATAGCCTTTAGTTGTGGTAGCATGATGGTCGCCGCTATGTCCCTGGGGTAGAGAACAGACGGAGACCTCCCATTCTTTGTAAATATCCCGTGCCCAGATTGTCTTGATGGAAACACCTTTGGTGCTCGTCTTTTCGTCAGGGGGTACGACCTCTTCCTCAGTCTTATGCCACTTACCCACTACCGTCCGCAGCAGCTTTTTTGAAGTGTGGCCACAGACTGCCTCTTCTTTGGCTGGGGCTACTCCTGGTGCCGCCGTTATGAGCTTTGCCTCAGGAACCCATTCACCTTTCGAGGTGCTCCCGACTTCATCTTCATATTTCTGAAGGAGCTGCTTGAATTGATCCACTAGTTGCTCCTTGGTGGTTCCGGGGCCTAGTTTCCCATCTATAAGCACTATGGTCGGTGGAGTGGGTGCTGCTGCCGGCGCCACTGGTTTGGGTCGCGGAGGACGCAATAGGTAGTAGAGCCCAAAGGCACCCCCGATTAGGAAAAGAACGAGCAGGGAGATAAATACTGCCGGCCAGGTATAGTCAGGGTTCCAGGTTACAGTTATTGTCCTTGGGGCATTCATGACCTCGGTGCCGGTGGCATGTTCAGGTTTCAGCTTGCCCCTGAAGAAACCGAGAAAGCCCGACATAGGAACCTCGGGCGGGTCAACGCTCCAATCAGCTGCAGTTCCAGCTTTGTACCAGCCGCCGCCATCCACTTCGCCCTGAGGCGAGTTCATCGTCAGCAAGTAATAGGTGTCATAGGTGGCGGTTGCCTTTCCCGGTGCAGTAACTTTCCAGTTCAGGTCTTCGTTGACGTCCTCATCACCATCAGGCAATACCCAGTAGACAAAATGGTACCGGGTATCAGTTGACTCTTCAATCTGGACCGGAGCGGTGGACTCTATAAAGTCGCCTTCCTCAAACCAACCAGCGCCGGTCAAAGTTGTTATCTGAGGCGGGTCGGTCTTGAGGTCAATGTAATACTCAGTGGTATAGCTAAAAGTGGCATCGGGATTATCCTCGTCAACCACTATTTCGTCTACATTGGCGGTAAACCTGACGTCGGAACGGGTCGGGCTTGAGACCGTAGCGTCCACGGTTATCACCGGTTCGTCGTCCACGGCAAAGCTACGGGTGAGTGTCTCCCCACCCTCCAGCGTCCCCGCCAGTATGCCATCCACATAGACACCGGTCTCACCGGCAGATAGGGAAACGCCGACTCTAATCACCGATTCGTAGTAGCCCACTTGAACAATGAGGCTGTAGGCCTGCTGGGCGGAGAGGTGTGGAATTGAACTATCGGTGACGGTGATGATGATATTATGGGTGCCGGCAGAACCATTACTTGGGGTGCCAGAGATAACGCCATTAATTGGGTCCAGGGTTAGGCCCGACGGTAAGGTGCCGCTGGTCAGGCTATAGCTATAGGGGGGATTACCGCCGCTAACGTAGATAAATGCTGAATAACTGACGCCTTCTTCCGCATAGGCCAGGGTGGTGGTGGTGAAGGTTATCGGCGCCGCGGTTATGGTTATGGAGAAGGGTTGGGGGGCAGAAGTCTGAGGTATTGAATCAGTAACCGTTACAGAAAAGGTGTAGGTACCAGCTAGGGTAGGCGTCCCCGAGATAACGCCGGTGGCTGAGTTAAGGGTTAGGCCAGTTGGTAGTGCCCCACTGACAACGGTCCAGCCGGAATAGGGTGGAGTGCCCCCGAAGGGTATTAGGGTTGTTGCCGGATAAGGGACGCTAACCTGACCTGAGGGCAAGACTGTCGGGACAATGCTGGGTGCTGCCGCGGCCGGAGTGGCGAATAACAGGGTGCTCAGCAAGATGACCAGGAGAATAATCGGCAAACGGACTTTCCACCCGGCAGCCCACTTTAAGTGACGCTTTGATTGCCCCAAAATAGATTTCATTGCTAATTCTCAGACTATTGTATCAGTTAGACAACTGTCTATCAATGCTCCGCTGTTTCGCCTTTAATCAGGAGGCTTTCCAGACAAGCATTGAGGGTGTTGTCCACTTCTTTGCTCTTATTCGCCGTCTCCTCTATTAATACTAGTTGGATAATAATATCTGGATATTAAGATTATATTAAGATTTTGGAGAGTACCCCTCTCACTAAAAGTTTTCGTTTATATCAGGAGAAAGAGCAAAAACTGGAGACCCGCGTACTGAGTGAGATGGCAATCGAAGGTTAACAGTCGCTTATTTTGTTACCCCCAGGCCACAAGAGAGGCTTTTGTGACCTCTTTGCACTTTATAGAGGAATGCGCCATGGAACCATTTCATTCTTTCTGCATTTTGCGAAGTCGTTTGCCAACATTTTGCCAACAAACTGCTTAGCACCCGCTGGCATCAGGCGGGACAGCCAGATACAAACTAGCGCTTGACGCCAGACAGAAAAAGACTATATGCTATCTGGCGGGACTAATCGGTACAGCTACTCTTCATCTTCGGAACCGAGGGTCGTGGGTTCGAATCCCTCTAGGCGCATGCCCGAAATCCATCTCCGCCGGTAACATTGACAACTTCCGTCTAACAGTCTATATTTTAAGCCACCGCATCCGAATAAGCAGAGGTAAGAGAAAAGGATTGAAGATAGCGCTGGTCTCACCCTACGACCTTGCCTATCCCGGCGGGGTGGCTAACCACATCTTCGCGCTGGAGCGCGAGTTCATCAAAATGGGGCACAGTGTCAAGCTGATCGCCCCCGCCTCAAGAGGCGCTACCTCCGACGAAAGGCTCATCTGCCTGGGCCGAGCCTGGCCCACCCCCAGTAGCGGCTCGGTGGCCCGCATCACCCTCACCCCCTGGATGGGCAGCATGGTGAAGCCGGTGCTCGAACGCGAAAAGTTCGATGTCATCCACCTTCACGAACCATTGGTCCCGATGTTATGCACCACCATTCTGCGCCTGTCCAGCGCTGCCACCGTAGGTACCTTCCACGCCATGGACAGCCGCGGTTACAGCCAGTGGAAGCCCTTTACCGTCCTTTTCCTAAAGAAATGGTTCCGCAAGCTCGACGGCAGAATCGCTGTTTCCAAACCGGCCCGGGATTTCATCAGCGGGCACTTCCCCGGAGACTACCGGATTATTCCCAACGGCGTCGACCTGGAGCATTTTTCTCCCCGGGCAAAGCCCCTCGAGCAATTCCGCGACGGCAAGATAAACATTCTCTTTGTCAGCCGGCTGGAAAAGCGAAAGGGAGTGAACTACCTGCTGGGCGCTTATAAGCAGGTAAGGAAAGAGGTGGGCAACTGCCGGCTTATTTTGGTTGGACCCAGCACCCGATGGAGCCGTAACTATGAAAAACAGGTGAAACAGAGGGGCTGGGAGGACATTGTTTTTGCGGGCTGGGTGCCTCAGGAAGACTTGCCCCGCTACTACCAGACGGCGGATATTGTCTGCTCGCCGGCCACCGGCCGGGAGAGCTTTGGCCTCATCCTGCTGGAGGCGATGGCCATGGGCAAGCCCATCGTCGCCTCCAATATAGACGGCTACGCCAGCGTAGCCACCCACAACGGCGATGCCCTGATGGTGCCGCCCAGGGATAAGCATAGTCTGGCTCAGGCCCTGATTATGCTGGCCACTGACGCCAAGCTGCGGCAGGAGATGGGGGCCAGGGGCAAAATCAAAGCCGCCGACTACGGGTGGGACCACATCGCCCGGCGGGTTATGGACTATTACCAGGAAGTCCTGGAACAGCGCCGAAGTGGCCGCCCGGAAGCGATAATGGAGCCTTTTTAGAGCCTCTAGCGGAGGATAAACATTGCCCTATTTCCTTGGGCTGGATATCGGCTCGGTTAACGCCAAGCTGTGCCTTATTGACGAGGACGGCGGCATCGTTAAGCTCGACGCCGAGAAAATCACCGCCAATGCCCGCTCGGCGGTCAATACGCTGCTGGGCAGGCTGGGCGAGCTTGATAATATTGTCGCCGCCGGCGTTTCCGGCTCCGGCAAATCCGTTATCCCCAAAGAATTTAACTGGGGCCAATACAGCAGCTCGCTGGCTATCGCCTCCGGGCTGCTCAACCGCCACCCCGACGCCAGGACGATAATTCAAATCGGGGGGCAGAGCTCCTTTGTTATCGGGCTTGAGGACGGCCTGAAAAAGCCCTGGAAGGTGGCCTCCAACCCGCTCTGCGCCGCCGGCACGGGCCGATTTGTCGAACAGCAGGCTTATCGGCTGGGCATCAGCATAGACGACTTTGCCCGCCTGGCCCTGCAGTGCCGGGACCGGCCGCCGCGCATCGCCGCCCGCTGCAGCGTCTTCGCCAAGAGCGACCTCATCCACCTCCAGCAGAAGGGTGTTTCCATATCGGCCATGCTCTACGCCCTCTGCGAGAGCATCGCCCGCATGGTCGTCTCCCTGCAAAAGGGCGCCTTTGAAGAGCCGGTCTATTTCCTCGGCGGCGTGGCCGCCAACGAAGCCATTGCCAAAGCGCTCGGCGAAATGCTCGCCGCCCGCGAGGGCCACCCGGTGGCGATAAACGTCCCCGAGCACAGCCTGCACATCGAGGCGCTGGGGGCGGCCCTGCTCTCCAGAGACCGGCGCTCCTCGGTCAGCCTCCTGCCGGAAAAGGGCTCACAGACGAGCTACTTTGAAATGCCCCAGCTGGAAGAGACCCCCGTCCCCCAAAGCCCCGCCGGGCTGAAAATTAAAAAACCGCGCTCGGGCTATCTGGGCATTGACGTCGGCTCCACCAGCACCAAGGCGGTTATCCTAGATGAGTCGGGAAAAGAGGTCATCGCCAAGAACTACCTGATGACGGCGGGGCGGCCCATTGATGCCGTCAAGCAGGTATTCCAGAACCTGCTCACCGACGGTGCCGAAAAGGTCAAGGTGAGGGGGGTGGGCGTTACCGGCTCGGGCCGATACCTGGTCGGCGGATTTGTCGGCGCCGACCTTATCAAAAATGAAATCACCGCCCAGACCCGAGCCGCCGCCGAGGTAGACCCCGAGGCCGATATCATTGAAATAGGCGGGCAGGATTCCAAGCTGGTTATCAAGAGAAACGGCGTCGTCGTTGACTACCAGATGAACAAGGCCTGCGCCGCCGGCACGGGCAGCTTCATCGACGAGCTGGCCGAGATGCTGGGCGTGCGCGTCACCAACGGCGAATTTGCCAAGTTAGCTTTCTCGGCGCCGCATACTATAGACCTGGGCACAAGGTGCGCCGCCTTCATGGGTCAATCGGTGGCCTCCGCACTGCAGGAGGGCGTATCGCTGCCGGTGATTACCGCCAGCCTCTCCCACTCCATCGCCAAGAACTACCTATCAAAAGTCTTAGGCAACCGCAAGCTCGGCAGCAAGGTTGTCCTCACCGGCGCCGTCTTCCACAACGAGGCTATCGTCGCCGCCTTCCGCGAGCAGCTCGAGGACAAGACGCTGGTCGTCTCCGAGCACCGCGAGGTCAGCGGCGCCATCGGCGCCGCCCTGCTGGTAAAAGAGGCAATTGGTAGGCAAAAGTCCAGATTCAAGGGCCTCCAGAAGCTCATCGACAGCGAGTGCAATCTGACCACCTTCGTCTGTAAAGGCTGCGACAACAACTGCACCATCACCCAGATGAGGATGGCCGGTGAGAGGCCGACCTTCTACGGCAGCCGCTGCGACCGCTACGACAGCGCCCTGACCCAGGCCAAGAGGGAGACCTTCTTCGAACAGCGGGAAAAGCTGCTCTTAAAGGAGCTTAAAGACGAGGCGGCTAAAGGGCCGGTGGTGGGCATCCCCAGGGCGCTGCTGGTCTATGACTTCGCCCCGCTGCTCATCGGCTTCCTTAACGCCCTCGATGCGCGCGTCGTCCTCTCCGGCAAGACCACCAAGGAAATTATAGAGAAGTCGGTGGAGCTGGCCTACACCGACAGCTGCTTCCCCATGAAGCTGGTGCACGGGCACGTAGCCGCTCTCCAAGACAGGGTGGATTATATTCTCTATCCCGCCGCCATCCGGCTGGGCTTAAAGGAGGGCGACGCCAGCCAGCAGTACGCCTGCCCCCTGGTGCAGGCTTCCCCCTTCATCGCGTGCACCGTGCTGGCGCTGGGCGATAGGTTCCTCTCGCCCTTGTTCGACTTCAGCCTGGGCGACGATGAGGTTATCAAAAACCTAGCCGCAACCGCCGCCAAGATGGGCTTCAGCCGCCGGAAGGGTAAAAAGGCGGCTCAGGCCGGCATCGCCGCCCAGAAGAGATTCGAGACCGAGCTTAGAACGGTCGGTGCTAAATTACTAAAGCAGCTTAGCCAGAGTGACCAGCTGGGCGTAGTCCTGCTGGCGCGCTCCTATATGTCTCAGGACTCCGGCGCCAACCTGGGCATCGCCGAAAAGCTAGCGCAACTCGGTGTGGTGCCTATCCCACTCGATTTCCTGCCCCTGAACACGGTAAACCCCGAGGAATTCTCCGACCGCCCCTACTGGTCTTACGAAGGCAAGTACCTCGCCGCCGCCAAGATTATCGCCCAGGACCCCAAGCTCTACGGACTGGCGCTGACCAACTTCGGCTGCGGCCCCAACTCCTTCATACTGAAGCTGGTGGAAGACATCATGAGCGGCAAGCCCATGGGGCAATTGGAGATAGACGAGCACGCCGCCGAGGCGGGGCTGGTTACCCGCCTCGAAGCCTTTGTCGATACCATCACCAGCTACGCCGAGGCCGCTACGGAGCAGGAAGTAGCCGCCGAGGAGATACGACGCTACGCCCCGCCCATCGTCAGCGACCAGAAGACCCTGGTATTGCCCTACATGGCGCCCTTCGTCTCAGTCATCGGCACCATCATGGAAGCCTGTGGCAGCCGGGCTATCGTACTGCCCGAGCCGGATGAGCGCAGCCTCTTCTACAGCAACCAGCTGACATCAGGCACGGAATGCCTGCCCTACCGCGTCACGCTGGGCGACTTCCTCAAGTTCTTTTACCAGAACCCCGAACGCGTCAACGACGTAGAGCTGGCCATGGTCAGCGCCTACGGGCCCTGCCGCCTGGGTAAATACGCCCTGGAACAGAGCACGGTGCTGAGGAAGGCCGGCTTCGACGTTCCCATGCTGACCACGATCTCGAACAACGCCTACCGCGATATAGACGTCGGCCCCGGTTTCGAGCGTATCGCCATGCGCGGTATTTTTGCCGTCGACTGCCTGGACAGGCTGGTCTGGCGCACCCGCCCCTACGAAAAGGAGGCGGGGCTGGCCGACAGGCTGTTCGATGATTACCTGGAACAGATTAAACAGCGCATCCGCCGTAAGGAGGACTTTGCCGGCGTTATTGAGCAGGCGACCGGTGCCTTCAAGTCGGCTATCGACCCCGGCCTGCCCCGCCGGCCGCTGGTCGGCATCAACGGCGAGATATACCTGCGCTCCAACCGCTTCAGCAACAACAACCTGGTCAAGGTCTGTGAGGCCGCCGGGCTCGAGGTCACCGTGTCCTCGACGGGCGAGTGGATAAAGTACGCCTCTTACCGTCACCTTGAAGATAGCATCAGGTTCAGAAAAGCCAGGAAGCTATTGGGCAGCTATCTCAAGAATCGCTACATAGAAAAAAATGAGCACCAGCTGCTTAACCGGGCTAAGGCTCTCGCCGACGAGCCCGAGCCTTCAATAAAGCAACTACTATCAAGGTCGAGCATTTACCTTTCGCCGCGCTGCGGCAGCGAGGCGGTGCTCAGCATCGGCTCCGGCGTGGAGTGGCTGGAGAACCCCAGGTTCGCCGGCGTCATATCGGTCATGCCCCACGGCTGCATGCCCGGCGGAATCGTGGCCGCCATGTCCGAGAAGCTCAGCCAGATTTACCGCAAGCCCTGGATAAGCCTGACCTACGACGGCATCATGGAGACCAACAACCTGACCCGAATCAATAACTTCGCCGAGGTAATCAGGTTCTGCAGCCAGTAGTTTTGTTAAAGTAATAACGTACCGCTAAGGAGGTGCGATATGCCCTTTCAGGGGGTAAATTTCCTTCCCCATGCCCTGATTGACAACCTGACTGATAACGTTATGCCCACTATCGATAAGATGAGTGATATTGTTGAAGAGATTGAG
>CAYNFV010000022.1:0-14518 GCA_964396645.1 uncultured Dehalococcoidales bacterium | reverse complement strand
CCATGCAAGCCATCGAAACCGGCGACTGGCGTTATGGAGCCATCCTCTGGGTTAATCCACGCGATATCGACAAAGCTGCTAAGGCATTGGGTATCTCTTAAGGCGTGTTACTCCCATAACCCCACTATGTTGGCGTACGTGTTATCTTCCCACCCTGCCCACCCTACAGAGGTGTAACCTCTATGGACTTCTCTCTCCACCCCACCTTTTTGGGGGAGTTTTAGAGGGGGCATAGCCCCCTCTTGAAAGACGTTTCTGGGCGGGCTGGTGTGGGAAAGAATACCTGGGGAGGGGTGGAGAGATTGCTTCGTCGCTTTGCTCCTCGCAATGACGTTTGGGTGAGGCAAAGATTTCCTTGACAGGGTGGGGTGGGGTTGTTAAACTTAAATCACTTCTAGTATTCCTTAGGGGCTTTATTGAGCGATAAGGCATCTTATAGTCCTCTGGCGCCAGAGCCGCCGTCCAAGGGTCTGGTCCAGCTTTTCACCGGCGATGGCAAGGGTAAGACCTCAGCCGCCATCGGGTCGGTAGTCCGAGCTTTGGGTCACGGTATGAAGGTCTACATCGCCTTTTTCATGAAAGGAGACTATCCCTACGGTGAGCGCCAAATCCTCTCTAAGCTGCCCGGTGTTACACTGGAGGGTTTTGGCTCCAGGGATTTTGTTGACCCCAATAATGTCAGGGTGGAGGATAGGGAGGGTGCCGAGAAGGCTTTAGCCGCCGCCCGCGAGGCGATGCTGAGCGGGGACTACGACCTGGTGGTCCTGGACGAGGTGAACGTGGCCGTCGCCTTCGGCTTGATTGCTGTGGACGATGTGCTTAAATTAATCAACGATAAGCCCCAGAAGGTGGAGCTTATCCTCACCGGACGGCGCGCCGATACCAAGCTGGTCCAGGCCGCCGACCTGGTTACCGAGTGTCTGAAGATTAAGCACCCTTACGATATGGGGGTGGCGGCGCGGGGGGGCATCGAGTTTTAGTTTTTTGCCAAGGAGGATTTAATGAAAGTCACTCTGAGCGTAATAAAGGCGGATATCGGCGGTTATGTGGGGCATTCCGAATCTCACCCCGATATTATTGAGCTGGCCTGCCAGTGCACCGACAAGGCTAAGAAGAGCGGGCTGCTTATCGACTGCTACGTAACCAAGTGCGGCGACGACCTGCAGCTGATAATGACCCACCAGCAGGGCGAGGGGAATGAGAAGATACACAAGCTCGCCTGGGACACCTTCGTCGATTGCACCAATCTGGCCAAGAAGCTGAAGCTGCACGGGGCGGGGCAGGACCTGCTCTCCGACGCCTTCTCGGGTAACGTGCGCGGGATGGGGCCGGGGGTGGCCGAGATGGAGTTCGAGGAGCGGGGGGCGGAGACGGTCATCATCTTCATGGCCGACAAGACCTCGGCGGGCGCCTGGAACCTACCTTTATATAGAATGTTCGCCGACCCCTTCAATACCATCGGCTTGGTCATCGCCTCCAATATGCACAGTGGCTTTGCCTTCGAGGTGCAGGATGTCAAGGAGCACAAGAAGATAATCTTCAACGCGCCCGAGGAAATCTACGACCTGCTCGTTTTCATCGGGGCGACCTCGCGCTTTATGGTTAAAGCCGTCTATCACCGCGAGACCAACGAGATTGCGGCGGCATCCTCCACCCAGCGTGTGTCCCTGCTCGCCGGGCGCTACGTGGGCAAGGATGACCCGGTATGCGTCGTGCGCGCTCAGGGGGACTTCCCCGCCGTGGGCGAGGTAGTGGAGCCTTTCACTCTGCCGCTGCTGGTGGAGGGGTGGATGCGGGGCTCGCACCACGGGCCTTTGATGCCCGTATCCGTCGAGGACAGCACGCCCACCCGCTTCGACGGGCCGCCCAGAGCGACCTGCCTCGGTTTTCAGCTTTCCGCAGGCAAGCTGGTGGGGCCGCGGGATATGTTCGCCGACAAGTCCTTCGATAACGCCCGCCAGCAGGCCCTCGACGTGGCCGACTACCTGCGCCAGCACGGGCCCTTCGAGCCGCACCGCCTGCCGCTGGAAGAAATGGAATACACCACCATGCCCGAGGTCTATAAGAAGCTTAAAGGACGGTTCGTCAAGCTGGAGGAATAGTATGCCCAAGCTCCTCCTGGCCACGAACAATAAGGGCAAGGCGCGCGAATACAAAAGCCTGCTTGAGGGAGTGCCCTTCGAGCTGGTTACGCCCAATGAACTGGGCATTGACACCGAGGTGGCGGAGGTGGGGAAGAGCTTTGAGGAAAACGCCCGCTTAAAGGCAACCACCCTGGCTGCCCAAAGCGGGCTTTTATCATTAGCCGACGACTCCGGACTTGAAGTCGACGCTTTAGGTGGCGAGCCGGGAACGCTCTCGGCGCGCTATGCCGGCGAAAATGCCTCGGACGAGGACAGGGTAAGCTACCTGCTGGCAAAAATGGAGGGGGTTCCCCAGGAAAAGCGCCAGGCGCGTTTTAAGTGCGTCATCGCCATCGCCACCCCCGATGGGAAGGTCGAGCTTTGCTCCGGCGAGTGCGCTGGCTTTATTGCCTTAAAGCCCAAGGGGAAAAGTGGCTTCGGCTACGACCCGGTGTTCTACCTGCCCGAACTTGATAAGACGATGGCCGAGCTGCCGCCAGAGGAAAAGAATAAGATAAGCCACCGGGGTAGGGCGGCGGGAAAGGCGAGGGTTGTGCTTAGGAGATTAGCCCGCCGGTAGTTTTTGCCGATACGATTGTGTCCTCGTCGACATAAGCATGTCAGACAGGATATTCTCCATTTAATAGCCTATCCCCCGCCTTTTCGTGTATAATACCTTGGGAGTATTGCCATGACCGGACTTTCCGATTCGTTCCAGCGTCCCATAAACTATCTGCGCATCTCGGTCACCGACAGGTGTAACCTGCGCTGCGTCTACTGCATGCCCGTGGGCGGCGTCTGCCCCATGGCGCATGAAGACATCCTGCGCTACGAGGAAATCGACACCATAGCCAGAGCCGCCGCCGAGATGGGCATCGACAAGATTCGGCTGACCGGCGGCGAGCCGCTGGTTAGGGCGGGCCTGCCCGAGCTGGTGAGGATGCTGGCCGAGATAAAGAGCATAGACGACATCTCGCTGACCACCAACGGCACCATGCTGGCCCGGTATGCCGCCGAGCTCAAATCAGCCGGACTCAATAGGGTCAACATCAGCCTGGATACGCTAAAGCCCGACAGGTTTCCGGCCATCACCCGCAGCGACGCCGAGCTTAGAGACGTGCTCGAGGGCATCGAGGTGGCGCGTGGGGTGGGGCTGGAGCCGGTGAAGCTCAACATGGTGGTGATACCGGGGGTCAACGACGACGAGGTGCTCGATTTTGCCGAAAAAACCGTCAATGAGGAGTGGCACGTGCGCTTCATCGAATTGATGCCCGTCAACGGGGAGAATAAAGAGCTGCAGTTCGTCGCCGCCAGCGAGATGAGAAAGACAATCGAGAGGCTGGGCGAGCTGGAGCCCTGCCTGCCCAGCGCGGGCAATGGGCCGGCTAAATACTTCAGACTGCCCGAGGCCAAGGGCACCATCGGCTTTATCACCCCGGTTAGCGAGCACTTTTGCTTTAACTGTAACCGACTGCGGCTGACCGCCGACGGCAAGCTGAGGCCCTGCCTTTTGAGCGACTACGAGGTTGACCTTAAAGAGCCTCTGCGTAGCGGCGTTGATGCCGAGGGCTTAAAGAAGCTAATCGAGGAGGCGGTGGCCAATAAGCCGCGCCGTCACCATATCGCCGAGGGCGATGTCCCCCGCCGGCGCCCGTTCTCCCAGGTGGGGGGATAGAGGGAGAAGTTCTAAATCCTAATATCTAAACTCTAAACAGGTACGAATTGCGTTGTTTAGTATTTAGGATTTCGTGCTTAGAGTTTCTAATGGGGAAAAATACTGGGGGGGTGGGGTCATGAAAAAACTGAGCCACATGGACGAGCAGGGACGCCCCAGGATGGTTGACGTTTCGGGCAAGCCCGAAAGCGAGCGCCTGGCGATAGCTAAAGGCCTGGTCAAGATGCAGGCGGCCACCTTTAAGCAAGTAAGGGAGGGGCGGGGGGAGAAGGGGGATGTGCTCGGTGTCGCCCAATTAGCCGGCATTATGGCCGCCAAAAAGACCTCCTCCCTTATACCCCTCTGCCACCCCATCCCTATCGACGAGGTCAAGATAGACTTCGAGCTGGACGAAAAAAACAATGCCGTCGAAATCACGGCCAGCGTCAAGAGCACGGGCAAGACCGGTGTGGAGATGGAGGCAATGATGGCTGTCGCCGTGACGGCTCTGACCGTCTACGATATGGTCAAGGGGGTGGAGCGGGGGGTGCGCCTCGAGAATATCCGCCTAGTTCACAAAAGTGGGGGCAAAAGCGGTCAGGTTACCCTTGAGTAAAGGAAATTATTGGTATATACTACACTACTAAAGTAGCGCATTTTTGGGGGGTGCGTCATGAAACTATCATGCCTTCAGGAGAACCTTGACCATGGACTTAACGTGGTGGGGAGAGCGGTCGCCGTCAGAACCACCCTCCCGATAACCAATAACGTACTGCTGGCTACGGACCAATCGCGCTTAAAGCTTTCCGCCACCAACCTGGAGATGGCCATCAGCTGCTGGATTGGGGCCAAGGTGGAGGAGGAGGGCTCGATTACCGTGCCCGCCCGGCTTTTAGCCGAGTTTATCAGCTCGCTGCCCAGCGAGAAGGTAGATGTCAACCTTTCCCCCCAGACCAAGACGCTGGGCTTAAAGTGCGCCCGATTTGAGGCGCGCATCAGCGGCGTGGACGCCAAGGACTTCCCCCCCATACCCAAAGTTGAGGAGGGCATCGCCACCAAGGTTGAGGTGGAGGAATTGAAGCAGGCCATCGCTCATGTCGCCTTCGCCGCGGCTACCGAGGAGTCAAGGCCGGTGCTGACCGGCGTCGATGCCGAGTTCGACGGCGACACGCTGACGCTGGCCGCCGCCGACGGCTTTCGCCTGGCCGTCTATAAGCTTCCCTTGGCCCAGGCCGTCACCCAGAAGACCGAGGTTATCATCCCGGCGCGCACCCTGGCCGAGCTGAACCGGCTTATGGCTGACCAAGAGGAGGCGGTGGAGATTACGGTCAACCCGGAGAAGGGGCAGGCCCTGTTTGCCTTGAAGAATATCGAGCTGGTGAGCCAGCTGATTCAGGGCAGCTTCCCCAACTATTCCCAGCTCATCCCCAAGAAGTACAACACCAAGGCGGTTATCAGCGTCGCCGATTTCCTCAGGGCGACCAAGACCGCCTCCATTTTCGCCCGCGACGGCAGCGGTATTGTGCGGCTAGTGGTTGCCCCCGGCGGCGAGATGACGCCGGGTAAGGTGACCGTTTCGGCGCGTTCCGAGGAGATTGGCGACGACGTCGGCGAGATTGACGCCATGGTCGAGGGCGAGGAGGCCAAGATTGCCTTCAACGGCAAGTATCTGAACGATGTCCTGGGCGTGCTCCACGAGGCGCAGGTGGCGCTGGAGACGACCAACCCCTCCAGCCCCGGGGTCTTGAGGCCGGTGGGGGTGGATAACTATATCCACGTGGTTATGCCTATGTTCGTGCAGTGGTGATATAACTAGAGGTTAGAAAGATGAAGGGGAGCCGCAAGGCTCCCCTTTTTATTTGGTGGGGGGGGGGATATTAATAATAAATATCGATTAGGTATGTTTGGACTTCAATCTCCGAGTTAAGTCACTTATATCACTTTGGGCTTCTTGGATCTTTCTATCATGTTCAAGCTTTTCGAGCTTTTCATCGAGTATCAATTCGATACCAAGTTTAATTACTCGAAATGCACCGAGACACTCCTGTTCGCTTAGCTGGTGTATACCTTTACTTAGAATTGAATAAAGAGATTTATTAGATACAAGGAAGGATGGTAAAGAATCCTTCAAAAGGAGGATCTTTTTATCCATGCGGCTTTTTTGATATTGTTCTTCTACCCAGCCATCAGAATTCTTAAGCGATTTATGAGCATCTTCAATAAGATTCTCAAATATACGACGTAAATATACGAATGAGCCGATACCTACTCCTTCAGAAGCTAGCCCTACTGCACGATTAAACTCGTAATACCTCTGAGAGCCTAATAACTTTCTGTATCTCTGAATATCGATAGTAGATAAATCTGCCATTGATGGATGTTGTCCTATCTTAGTAATGGTATTTTCATAGATACGAAAGTAAAAAAGTATTCTATGTAAATCGTCACGTGTGCAATAACAGATAACTTCAAATTCTAAGTCCCTATCAATATAAAAACCGGTAGGTCTTCTGCGGTAAGATTCAAGTTCAGGGTGGAATACGCTTGGCTGCTTGCATTCTAAGCAATAGCAGTCGATATGGCCACGAAAACACTCCATGTCGTTTATTTCTTTTGTATTGCTGTCATCAAAGGGGAAAGTCTTGTGGAGTGGTTCATTAAGGCAGAAATCGGACATACTAGGCAATAGTAAGGGTTGCTTTTCCTTTTCACTCATTGATTATGTCTCGCATTTGGACAATTTGCGTATTGGTTGGCTATCCTAGTGGGATAATACAACACAAATTAATATTTAACAAGAGCGCTATTGATTGGAAATGGGCAAAAAGGGGAGCCTATCGGCTCCCCTTTTTTATAGCTTACCCTCTTCCCTCATCTTCTCATGCCCGCCGGGGTCGGCCTCAGCCATGGTGCCGGCGCCGAGGATGATTGCCATCTGCAGGTGGGGGCGGCTGAATTTTTTCCAGGTCACCGGGCCGTGCTTTACACCGGCGGGGATGAATATCCCCGAGGTGGTATCAAATACCAGCGGCTGCCCCTCGACGACAAACTCCACCTCCCCTCCCAGGTCTTCGGGGTTGTTGGGGTCGGAGCCAATATGGAGGACAATCTCGTTGCAGCCTTCCCTGTGCGTGTGCTCAAAGATGTGGGGGTTGGGTTCGGGCATAGCGTATATCCAGCCGACTTCGATATAGGTGTTGCTGCCGGGGACGAGGTCGCTGCTCATCAGGGTCATGGTGGGGTATTGGTGGCCCTTGATGTCGCCGGCGCTGACTTCGTAGTGGGGTTTTCTGACCAGGTTCTTCTCCCAGTTGGTGGCCATCGTTCAATTCCTCCTGAAACGTTAGGGCTTAACAAAGAAAGCTACAACCAAAGCCTGGCTCTTGTCAACTGGGGGGGTGTCTAGCCACCCCACTCTGGCGAGCGTGCGTTCATTGTCCCAACCCAGCCTCCTAATGAGTAAACTCCTTAACCTGGCTATGCCCCCCAGAGGGGGATGTGGAGGCGTACCCCAAATAAGAGATATATAAGGGTCTAACCCTTGTAGGGTGGGTACTGGGTGGGACAAAACGACGTCCGCTAGCAAAGGTGGGGTGGGAATAGATATAAAAAGGGGGGCGGCAACGAGTTTTTAGAAATTGCCCCCCAAACCCCTTGACAAGGGGATAAAGTAATATTATAATATATCACGATATATCGTGATACTATTTGATATATCAACGGGGAAAGGAGGCTGGTATGTTTAGAGGCATGTTTAAGGATCGAACCCGAGAGCGGGCTTTCAAGGGGCCCTGGCGGGAGAGCTCTTTTCAGAAGGGAGACCTGAAGTACGTCATCCTGGATCTGCTCAAAGATAAGCCGAGGCACGGCTATGAGATTATCCGCGAGCTGGAGGAAATGTCGCACGGTCTTTATACCCCCAGCCCGGGGGCGGTCTATCCCACCCTGCAGATGCTGGAGGAGATGGGCTACGCTAACGCTGCCGAGAGGGACGGCAAGAAGATTTACACCATCACCGAGGAGGGCTTGAAGTTCCTCGACGAGCGCAAGGACTCGGCCGATGAGGTCAGGAGCCATATAAAGCACAAGTGGAGCTTTAAGAACATCGGCAAGATGGCCATGATGATGAAGGAGTATCACGCGCTGGAGCACCTGCTAACGCAGGTGTTGCGCCGCCAGGATGCCGAAAAGATGCAGCGGATTCGTCAAATCTTGAGCGACGCCTATAAGGAAATCGAGGCCGTAATGGCCGAGTGAAGGGTGAGCCGTGGCCAGCAACGATATCAACCTTGACTACGATAAAGAAAGCGAGGACTATTACATCGTCTGGGAGCCCGTAGTGCTCAGCGCGGGCAGGACCGAGCGCCAGGCATTGGAGGATTTGCGGGGGGCAGCGCACCTGGGTGTTGACACCTTAATCGACCTGAAACTGAAAAACATAAAAAAGGAGGACTAAGATGGGCTACTTTCGTATCTTTACCGCCATACCGGGGTTTTTCCTGAGTTCGTTTTTCGTCATGCTGCTCTGGGGGGTGATTGCGCCCGAGGTGGGTGTAGCCACCATCAGCTACCCCTGGGCGATGCTGGTGACGCTGACCCTCTGGCTGGGGATAGCGCCGCTGGCGGCGGCGGGGGTTAAGCGTAACGGCTGGCATAGGTAGTAGGTCAGGGGCTTGACAAACAAAAAATAAGTGATATAATAGATTCTTTGTTAGTCTAGCCTAACTTTTTATCTGTTCGAGATATAGTAGGTTGGCGTACATTTTCAACTAGAAAGAGGCTGATAACATACTATGGAACTGATTGAACAGGTAGAACAGACCAGGGGCTATCGCAACCGGTGGATAGCCCTGGCTTTTATGGCCATTTCGCTGCTGGTTATTTCCCTGGACAATACGGTATTGAGTCTGGCCTTGCCCTCAATCGCCGAGGGGCTCGGTTCCAGCGCCAGCCAGCTGCAGTGGGTGGTGGATGCCTACATTCTGGCTATCGCCGGACTGCTCCTCACCACGGGCTATCTGGGCGACCGCCTGGGACGTAAGCCGACGCTGATGGTGGGGCTGGGGCTTTTCGCCCTTTTCTCGCTGGGGGCGGCTCTTTCCAACTCTACGGGGATGCTTATCGCCATGCGGGCCATGATGGGCGTAGGGGCGGCCATAATCCTGCCCGCCACGCTTTCGATTCTGACAGCCACCTTCCGTGATGCCAAGGAGCGTGCCCAGGCCATCGCCCTCTGGGCGGCCACCTTCGCCCTGGGCATGGGAATAGGACCCCTCATCGGGGGCTGGTTGCTGGAGAACTTCAACTGGAGCTCGGTATTCTACATCAATATCCCCGTTATTGCCGTGGGGCTGGTAGGGGGTGGCTATTTCATCGAGAACTCAAAGACGGAGCACCCGCGACGCCTCGATGTTTTCGGGGCTATTCTTTCCATCGCCGGGCTGTTCGCCCTGGTCTACGCCATCATCCAGGCCGGGATGGAGGGCTGGGGGGCGACCCACGTCCTCTATGCCTTCGGCGCGGCGGCGGTGCTGCTGGCGGTTTTTTTCCTCTGGGAATTGAAGTTCAAGGGGGCCATGCTGCCCCTGCATTTCTTCAAGAATATGTCCTTTACCGGCGCCAACGTCGCCGTGACGCTGGTCGCCTTTGGCTTAATGGGGGCCTTCTTCTTCCTGGGGCAGTTTTTGCAGTCCGTGCAGGGCTACAGCCCGCTTGAGGCCGGGCTGCGCCTTTTGCCCATGGCTCTGGTATCCTTTATCTCGGCGCTGATGTCGGCCAAGGTCGCCGAGCGCATCGGCACCAAGCTGACGGTAGCCATCGGTATCTTTATCGCCGCCATCGGCTTCTTCTATTTATACCATATAACCGCTGTTGATGCCGCCTACCTCAACATTGCCCTCGCCATGAGCATTACCTCACTGGGGATAGGTATGACCATGAGTCCGGCCACGAACTCGGTGATGGGCTCCATCCCGGTGAGCCAGTCGGGCATCGGCTCGGCCATGAACAACACCACGCGGCAGGTCGGGGCGGCGCTGGGGGTGGCCATACTGGGCAGCATCCTTAACGCCACATACCTTTCGAGAATCAACGCCGTAAGCTGGCCGACCCAGCTGCCGGCTCAGGCGCTAGAGGCTATCCGCAGCAGTATCCAGGGCGCTCATATCGTCGCCCAACAGGTGCCTGTACCTCAGCTTTCGCAGATGATTATTGACCAGTCCAACGAAGCCTTTACTGCCGGCGCGGCGGATGCCCTGCTGGTCTCCGCCATAGTCCTGGCGGTTACGGCCGTCATTACTTTCTTCATCCTGCCTTCGCGGGTGAGGGGACCGAAAGAGGATTAAGTGCTTTGTCATGGGGGGCAGGGATGCCCCCCTTTGTTTTTTTGTAGGGAGAGCCCCACCCCGATTTTATCTATTCCCGCCCGCCACCCTTTAAGGTAGAAAGGGGGCTTTTCACCCCACAAAAACCTTGTTTTTGCGGGGGCCCCGAATTTGCCCCCTTTCAAACCCCCATAAGGTGGGATGGGGGAGACGCACCCCAAATAAGAGATATATAAGGGTCTAACCCTTGTAGGGTGGGTATTGGGTGGGAAAGAAATGCTTACGCTAAACAAGGTGGGGTGCTAAAGTATCAGGCTGGCCTGTCCTTTTTGGCGCGGATAAAGGCGATGTGGAGGGTGACGCCGACGGCGACAGCTAAGAGGACTATGGTGACAATCCAGTTAGCCGTTAGCCATATAGATATGCCGATTGTTATCCATAAAAGGGCGATGGTGAAGAGCTTGAGCCTTAGCGGTATGCCCCTGCCCTCGGTATAGTTCCTGATGTAGCCGCCGAAAACCCGGTTGTTCATCAGCCAGCGGTAAAACCTCTGTGAGCTGCGCAGGTAGCAGGCGGCGGCCAGCAGGAGGAAGGGGGTGGTGGGCAGTATGGGGGTAAATATGCCCACTATCCCTATGGCCAGGGATAGCGTCCCCAGGGCGATGAGTAAATACCTCTTTAGTACAGCCGACATCGAATCTTGGTCTATAATATCAGATTCAACAGTCCGCCGACTATCAGGGCTGAAGCCACCATTATCCCCGCCGCCTTGAGCATATTGACTATACCCAGCTCTCTGAGCAGGACGACGAAGGTGGCGATGCAGGGGAAGAACATGGCCAGCACCACGCTGCCCACCACCAGCTGCCCGGAGGTTAGCGCCAGGGGCGCCAGCATGCCCATGGCCACATCCTTGCGCAGGAAGCCGATGGCGATGGCGGTGACGGCTTCCTTGGGCAGCCCTAAGAGATTGGTGACCACGGGCGCGGTGAAGTTGGCGATGGCGTCGAAGACGCCGAAGTAATAGAGGACATTGATAGCCACCACCGCCCCCAGGATGATGGGTATGGCCTCGACCAGGAAGCCGTAGGTGCGCATCCAGAGCTTTTGCAGCACGGTGCGCCAGGGGGGGAGGCGGTAGGGGGGTATCTCGATCAAGAGTTCGGGAGAAAAGCCCTTTACGGTGCGGTTGAGGATGAAGCCCAGCACAATCCAGACGATAAAGAGCGTGCCGTAGACCATAGCCACGTACTGCCAGCCCTCGGCGCCGACCAGGCCGATAATCATCGCCTGCAAAGCGGCGCAGGGCACGGCGATGGATATCAAAGTAGCCGCGATAAACCTCTCCCTTTGGCTCTCCAGAATTCTGGTCGAGAGCACCGCGGGCACGTTGCAGCCCAGCCCGAGCAGGGTGGGTATGATGGCGTAGCCGTGCAGGCCCAGGCGGTGCATGACGTTGTCCATGAGCACGGCTAATCTGGGCAAATATCCGGTGTCCTCCAGTATGCCCAGCACGAAGTAGAAGGAAATGACGTAGGGCAGCACCATGGCCAGGGGGACGTAGAGGCCGCTGGTGAGCAGCCCGAAGGACTGGACGAAGTCTATTTCGCCGCTGATTACCTTGCCGATGACGATATCATGCCAAAAGCCTCCGTCCCCCATGAGCGGGCTTAGTTTCAAGAGGACGGGCGCCCATAGGTTATCGAAGATGGGGTTGAGGATATAGTTAATCAGCCCTTCGCCGATGAAGCGGACGACGATGAACGAGGACGCCAGCACCGCCAGGGCGAAGACGCCGCCGGTGAGGGGGCGGACGGTGGCGTCGGCCAGGCGCTCGCGCCAGGTGTGGTGGCGGTGGCGGATGCGCTGCACCTCTTCCACGATGCGGCCTACCCTGGCCCAGCGCTTGTCGCTGGAGGCGGGGGGTGGTTGGGGGGAGGCGGCGCGGGGGATGGCTTCCACCAGCTCTTTTATCCCTTGGCCGGTGACGGCCACGGTGGGTATGACGGGCACGCCGAGCATGGCTTGCAGCTTGTCGACGTCGATGTCAATGCCCAGATGCTTGGTGTCGTCCCAGATATTTAGGGCGACGACGACGGGGATACCCTTTTCCAATAGCTGCAGGGTGAGGTAGAGGTTCCTTTCCAGGTTGGTGGCGTTGACCACGTTGACCACGACGTCGCCGCCAGCGAGCATCTCCGAGGCGATTTCCTCCGCCTGGGAGGTGGGCTCCAGGGTATAGGTGCCGGGGACGTCGATGACCTCGGCGGTTTCATCGCCCAGCTTCATATGCCCATGGGTGTAGCTTACCGTGGTGCCGGGGTAGTTGGAGACGAGCGCCTTGACCCCGGTGAGGCGGGAGAAGACGGCGCTCTTGCCCACGTTGGGGTTGCCCATGAGGAGAATCTTGGTCATATAGCTAGTCCGGTCTGACGATTATCTTCTGGGCCATGCCGAAGCCAATGGCAATCTGGACGCGGTCAACCTCGACGGTGACCGGCCCCCGCATTAGCATGGCGCTGACCTTGGTTATCTTTTTGCCCGGGAGTATGCCCAGGGCGTTGAGCCGATTGACCAGCCCGCGGCCGCCTTGAAGCTGGAGCACGGTGCCGCGCTGGCCTCTTTCCATCTTAATCAGTGTGTTTGGCGCTTTTTCCATTTACTCTATAATCCTTTGTTAGTTTAGTCTAACTTTCCTGGCTAAAAAAATTATTATTCTTCAAAGCACTTTTCCGGGCAGCCCTCGGGTAGCTCGCCGTGGTCGGCGTAGCGCTCGAACATCTTGATCCAGTAGGGCTGGACGTTGGGGCGGCTTAGGACGAATTCGATGAACTTGGTCAGCCTCTTCTGGGTGAGGGGGCTGATGACGTGTTCCATCTTGCAGGCGTCGTCAGCGGCCGTCTCGGCATCTACGCTGAGGATTTCTTCCAGGAAGCGGCGCAGCGCTTCGTGGCGGCGGAAGACGTCTTGAGCCACCTTTTCGCCCTCAGGGGTGAGCTGAACCCGGCCGTAGCGCGGGTGTTCCACGAGGCCTTCGTCGGATAGCTTTTTGAGGGCGCCGGTGACGCTGGGCATCTTCACCCCCAGGGCCTGGCTCATCTGGC
The DNA here is from genome assembly GCA_964396645.1 of uncultured Dehalococcoidales bacterium. GTDB lineage: Bacteria > Chloroflexota > Dehalococcoidia > Dehalococcoidales > BS750m-G39 > E44-bin88. The sequence continues at coordinate 1,314 of CAYNFV010000022.1, read as the reverse complement.
TGACCCTGACGGCTTTTTTGCCTTTTCGCAGCATGATTATGGATTCCAGGTAGTCTTCCATGCTGGCGGTCGGTTTGCTTTCCATCATGGTTCTCTAAAAGTTAGTCTTACCAAACATTTCATTATAGCACAAATGTGGGGGTTGTCAAGTTTTGGGGATTAGAGTTGACCTTTGGGGGGGTTACGCCCCACCTACCCACCTTGTTTAGCGTAGGTCTTATTTTCCCACCCAACACCCGCCCTACAAAGGTTAAACCTTTATAGATTTCTTATTTGGGGTTACGCCCATCCACCTCGCCTTTTTCTTCAATTGGCTTAAGTCCTGTTTCCCACCCAGCCCGCTCGATAACTAAAATCCCCCTTAATCCCCCTTTTCAAAGGGGGAGACTGGATTCCCACCGGAGTTTACCCCGTATGCGGTACGGGGCGGGAATGACGGAGGGATTTGGGGGTTTTTAAGGGGGCTTAGCCCCCTTTGAAAAGACGTTTATAGGGCGGGTTGGTGTGGGAAGAACAACCTGGGGGAGGGGTCTTGTGGGCTGGTGGATTTTGTTTTACACTGGGGGTGGAGAATCGAACGGAGGTGTGGCCATGAGGGCTTTAGTGGTCTATGACTCTTTTTACGGCAATACCGAGAAAATCGCCGAGGCTATCGGCGGGGCGATTGGCGGCGGTGAGGTTAAGGTGCTGCGGGCGGGGGAGGTGGGGCCTCCGGAGCTGGAGAATATCAGCCTGCTGGTGGTGGGGGCGCCGACACAGGGGGGCAGAGCCACGCCGGCGGTGAAGGATTTTCTGGGCAGGGTTTCCAAGGCGGAGATTAACGGGCTGGATGCGGCCGCCTTCGACACCCGGGTCAAATCAAGGGTGGCTAAGATATTCGGCTATGCCGCCGGCAGAATCGCCAATAGCCTGAAGAAGAAGGGGGCTAACCTGGTAGTTGAGCCGGAGGGCTTTTTCGTGGATGGGACGAAGGGGCCTCTTAGTGAGGGGGAGCTGGAGCGGGCGGCGGAGTGGGGGAGGGGGCTTAGTTCGCTTTAAGGAGGGGGGCGTGATTAAGGTCATCAACGGATATAAGCTGAAGCGGGACGCTGACCTGCAGCCGGTTTTGCTTAAATTGCGGGAGCACGCTATGTCCTATCCCGGCTATGTGGGCGCCGAGAACCTGGTGAGCGATAGGGACTCTTCTATCGTGGCGATTATAACCACCTGGGATAGCGTGGAGCAGTGGCGGGAGTGGCAGGAGTCGAAGATGAGGGGGCAGATAATGAAGGAGGCGGAGCCGCTTTTGGAGGAGGAGTTGAGGGTTAGCGTTTA
>CAYNFV010000021.1:0-15017 GCA_964396645.1 uncultured Dehalococcoidales bacterium | reverse complement strand
AGGGCACCGCTGGCTCCCCGTCTAGCACGACCTCACTAAAATGCTAACCTCCACCCAACGCTTTGTCAAGGGATAGTTTCTCTAGGCTATGCTATAGGGGATTGAAAGGGGGCAAATTCGGGGCCCCCGCAAAAACAAGGTTTTTGTGGGGTAAAAGCCCCCTTTCTACCTTAAAGGGCGGTGGGCGGGAATAGATAATATCGGGGCGGGGTAGCTAGCTCTACTCAATTTTTCACTACCCCCGCCTCAATTTGAATAAATAACGGCATATCCTCAAAAGCAACCTCACCACCCCTCGGCATAGAAGTCCTGTTCTTCTGCTGGAAAAAACCGGTAGCCCACGCTGGAATAGTTTGAGATACGACCTTTGATTCAATACCCAGTGTCAATATGAATGGCACATCTGAGTCGTCTACAATATAGACCATAAATACAACTTCAAATGTATCATTATCCAAAGAATTAATCATAAGCAGCGCATAACCAAGCCCTGATATACTCATAAAAATCGGGCTATTTTCTACAGTTAATCCAGATAAGGTTTGCGGGCTACCCTGACTTATAGTGCCTAAAATACTAGCATCATCAATAGGGATAAGAAATACAGGTTCTCCTGTCACTGTCTCTATAACTCCTATAGCTTCATCTACGTTTGCACTAACTGTGTCCGATTGACTCCCCTCCCCCAGTTTTTCGAATACTTGCATAAGGGCTTCCGTATCCAGTTGGTTTTGTTGCGCCTCCTCATATAGTTGTTGCAACTCATCATACATACTGTAAGAAGTCGTCACCCAAGATATCGGAGTAATAATAATAAACGCTGCCAGAGGCACTACCCAGAGTAGATGCTTCGTAATTTTCTCCCGTTTTGGATTTCGCAAAACGAGAATTCCAAAGACAATGGACAAAACAAAAGCGATATTCGCAGAAATTTGCAAGGGCGTAGAGAACGCATCCCCCAATAATTGCCAACAAAATTGCCAAAAACCCACATTCCCACTCCTACAAGTTTGTGCTCTAACTCGCAGTATAGCACCAGGTATATACTGCAACAACTAAGCCCCCCCCAAAAAAGGAAACCCCGGAGCTTTATCGCCCCGGGGCTTCCGGTTAGACCGATATAGCTCTTTTAGTCCTTCTTGGGCGGGTAGACGACCTTCTCAAAGAGCTCGTCGTCCAGGGGGTGACCCTCGGCAATAAGCTGGCGGTACTTGATGAAGTCGATAACCCTGGAACCGGTCAGCTCCTCGGTGTTGAAGGCGTTGAAGCCCAGCCAGGCTTCGGCATTCATATTAGCCCCCAGCCAGTAGGTGGCGTCCATCTTGGTCCTATCCCAGAAGAACCGTTTCTTTACCCGAATCGTCTCTATGGTCTTCATCAGGCAGAGGGGCATCAGGTTAGCCATTGTCCAGACCATCCTGTCGATGTAGCCGTCGAAGGCCGAGAAGTCAGTCTTGAGCTCCTTCAGCATAGCTGCTCCCTCTTTGAAGGCCGGCCCGGGCTTGGCCTCACCATAGACAATCTCGCCGTTTTCGACGTACTTATCGGTAATAATCCGGGGGTCTCTCACCCACTCGCCCTTGTCGTTCTTCTTGATGGGGATAGCCTTTGTCACCAGCCCCAGCCGTTCCATCTTGTAGGCGCTCCACATCTCGTTGGAGAGGCAGTTCCACATCGCCAGCTCAGTGGTGGGCAGCTGCCAGGGCAGAAAGTCGGTGGAGCCGCCGTCGGGGGTGGAACCGTGCCTGGTCCCCGCCTGCCCGAACATGGCGGTATCGGCCGCCACCGTAAGGTCGCAGGCCTGCCCGATTTCCTGGCCGCCGGCGATGCGCATGCCGTTGCAGCGGCAGATTACGGGTACGTGGCTCTTGAGGATGCTATCCACCATCCCCGAAAAGAGGTCCATGTAGTCGCGGTACTCGGTGGGTCTCTTGGTGTAGTATTCGGCGTACTCCTTGGTGTTGCCGCCGGTGCAGAAGGCGCGGTCGCCGGTGCCGGTAAATATGGTGGCCACCACGCTGCGGTCTATAGACGCGCTGTGCATACCGGCGATGACCCCCTTCACCATCTCGGTGGTGTAGGAGCCGTACTGGACCGGATTATTAAGGGTCACCCAGGCGGTATAGATGCCGGGGACCTTCTCCCCGGTCTTGGGGTTAACCAGCGGCTTCTTCTCGAACATGGTGCAGGGCGGCTCGGTGCCGAAGTGCTCATCGCCAAAAACCCGGTGGTTCTTTAACTCGTTGTCCCGTGGTACCCAGTCTAATGCCATTGATAATACCTCCTCTTTTGTTTTTAGATTTAAAAATCGGGGGTCAGGACTATTCTCTTGGTCAGCCCGCCCCTGTGGGCTTCCTCGTAGGCTTTTTCTATGGTGCTCATCGGCCTGGTCTCGATAAAGGGCTCAATCTGTACCTTGCCCTCCATGACCAGTTTGAGGACCTCGGGGTAATACTTGGGCAGACATCCCCAGGAGCCCAGGATGTCGGCGTCGAAGGCCATCAGGCGTGATAGGGCGTACTCGTTCTTCTGCATGCCGAAGCCGCAGATGACCAGCTTGCCAACAAATGATAGCAGCTCCAGCGCAATTGCCTGCCCATCGCCCGTGCCCGTCCACTCGAAAATCTTCCAGCCGTAGTTGCCCGGTATGCCCTTCTCCTTGCAGTAGGCGCGGAACTCGTCCCTTACGTCTCGCGGGCTCTTATCCACCGAGCTGATAACGTGGGTGGCGCCGTAGTTAAGCGCCCTCTTCAGTTTTTCCGGGTTGCGGGCGATGCCGATGACTTCTTTAGCCCCCAGCGCCTTACATATCTGGCCGGCATAGACCCCCAGCCCGCCGGTAATCCCGATAACTACGCACAGGTCGCCCTCTTTGACCTCGGCCCTCATCGCCGCCTGGTAGGGCGAGGTCACCGCGTCGGCGATGACGGCGAAGTGGGAAAGGGGAACGCCCTTCCGGTCCGGGATTAGGCATAAGTCCTGGGAAGGGACGACGATGTGGCTGGAGTTGCCGCCGTAGATATCCATGCTGTTGCCCGGCATCTTTTGCGCCAAGCAGCGGTTGCCCCTACCCGCAGCGCAGATGGGGCAGCTGTTGCAGGGCATAACCGCCGGGATGATTACCTCTTTGCCCAGCCATTTCTCGTCGCCGGCGATTACGGTGCCGCTGATTTCGTGCCCCAGCGTCAGCGGCGGTTTGCATACCGTGGGCACGCCGTCGTAGAAATAGCCCAGGTCGGTGTGGCAGACGCCACAGCCGGCAATCTCCACCAGCACCTCGCCGGGCTTGAGTTCGGGGACATCGATGCTGGTCCTGGCCAGCTTGCCCCCCTCCACCATCTGCCAGGTTTGAATCTTATCCGGTATTTTCGCCATATTCATCTCCTCCCTCTAATAAATAAAATACGAGGGGCGAAACTCAATCATTATCTTCGAGTTATCACCTCCTCGCTAGAAACCAGAAAGCCCTAAAAAACGGGAAAAGGCAACAAATAGTTTATCGTCTGAGCCTGCCTCATGTCAACAATAGAAGAGAGGCAAAGCCTTCATACGCCGTGGCTCAAGCGGGCCACCAGGCGCATGGGCAGCTTCTTCTCCACCATTTTGGCCTGGGTGGCGGTGATGTCGTAAGGGACGCGGTAGAGCCAGAAGCTCTGTTTATCGCTGTCATAGATGGCGTAGCTCGCCCTGGGGTCGCCGTCCCGCGGCTGCCCCACCGCCCCCGGGTTGATAATCAGCCGCGCCTTACCCGCCACCAGTTCCTTCTCCGGGACAAACTGGCGGAAGGCACAGGCACCCCCCTCATCGTAGGAAAAGGCGGCGGGCACGTGGGTATGCGCCAGCAGGCAGAACTGGGTCTTAAAGTAGGCGAAGTTCTCCCTGGCGCCGCTGATGGAAAGCACGTACTCCCAGATAGGCTCCCTCGGGCTGCCGTGCACTAGGGTAAAATCCCCTCTGTTGATAACCCGCGACAGGTTCTTGATGTAGCTCACATCCCGCGAGGTCAGCTGCTCCGCCGTCCACTCCGAAGCGGCCACGGCGTCGGGGTTAAACTCGCTGGTATCTATCTGCCCCACCGCCGCCAGGTCGTGGTTGCCGACCACGCTGATATGCTTGGTCTGGCGTATAAGCTCGATGCAATCGTGCGGGTCGGGGCCGTAACCCACGATATCCCCCAGGCACCATATCTCCTCAACGCCCCCCCGCTGTTTAACATCGACCAGTACCGCCGTCAGAGCCGCCAGATTGGCATGGATATCAGCAATAATGGCGCAACGCATTTACAACCACTAATATAGCAGCTTTTTACTCATATGGCTAGAGTAAACTATACCGGCACTTCCAGCCTCAGCGTCGTCCCCTTACCCGGCTCGGAATGCAAGCTCAGCTTACCCCCGACGAGCTGGGCACGCTCCTGCATACCGACCAGCCCCAGCTTACCGGCCACCGTCAGCTCGTCCATCCTCTTCGGCAGCTCGAAGCCCTTCCCCTCGTCCTCAACGGTCAGGACGGCACTTTCGTCGCCGAACTTCAGCGTGACGCGGGCCTTTGCTGTCCCCGAGTGCTTCCAGGCGTTCCTCAGCGCCTCCTGAGCAATACGGAAGACCACCAGCTCTATCTCAGGGGGGAGACGGCGCACCGAACCCTTTAGCTTCATCTCCACGGCGATGCCGAAGTGCTCGGTCAGGTCGGAGGCCAGCCACTCCAGCGCCGGCACCAGCCCCAGGTCGTCCAGCACCGATGGCCTCAGGTCCTGGCTGAAGCGGTGCACCCCGTCCATTATCTTGGCGGTCTGCTCACGCAACTGCTCCATACGCTCGGCGTCCGGCGGCGACAGCCTGTCGACGGCCGGCATAAGCTGGTCCACCTGGCGCAGCAGAATCACCAAATCCTGCGCCGTGTCGTCGTGCAGCTCCCGGGCGATGCGTTTGCGTTCCTCTTCCTGAGCGCGGGTAATCTCCTGCAGATAGCGGCGCAGGTTCTCCTCGGCGTTTTTTCTCTCGGTGACGTCCTCCAGGGTCTCTATCGCCCCGATAACCTCTCCACGGTCGTTCTTGATAGGACTGGCCGTAAAGTGAAGCCACCGCCCCTCCCCCCCCAGCGCCGGAAACCAGTCCTCGGCCTCATAGGCACCCTCGATTAGCCGGGACTTCTTATACTTACCGCCGTAGTGCCTATTTGTCCTGGCTGGCGTTGCCCCGTCCACAATCAAATCGGCCATAACCGGCCTCTTCTCCGGGTAAAACGCCCGCCACTGCTCGTCCGTCCCGATTATCTCCCCCCTCTTTATCGCCGAAAGGGACTCCAGCGCCGTGTTCCAGTGAGTGACTACGTGCTGCTTATTGAGCACAAAGGCCGGGATGGAAGAGCCGTCGATAATCTTGGACAGCATCCCCTCGGCGCTCTTGCGCCGGGCGATGTCGCGGCGGTGGAAGTGGAACCAGAGGTTGACCAGCCCGCCGATGACGATAATCCCCCCGCTCTCGAAGAGGGCATCGGGCGGGCTTGAGGAGACCCAGATAGCCCGGGGCAGCATAATAGCCAGCGCCACCCCCAGGCTGGCCAGACCGGCCTTAAGCCCGAAGACAAGCCCCACGTAGCTTATGGGCAGCAGCAGAAAGACGCGCTCCACGGCGTGTCGGGTCAAGCCCAGGGAGGAAAGCAGCGAAGCCGAATCCGTGCCTAATAGCTGCTGCGGGTAGTGCAGGACTACGCCCAGGGCGAAAAGCAACACCACCAGCCAAAAACGGTAGTTGGCCAAAACCCTTGACACCCGACTCGATAACGGAGGCATATCTACGACTCCCAACTGGTCAAGAAGTTCAGGGTAGGTCCTCCAGGCTAAGCCAGCCCTTGCGCAAGGCGTATAAAACCGCCTCCGTGCGCGAAGCCACCCCCAGCTTATTAAAGATGTTCCCCAGGTGCACCTGAACCGTGCGCGGACTGAGGAAAAGCTGCTGGGCGATGTCCTTATTGCTCACGCCGGTGGCGGCTAACTTCAATACCTCCATCTCGCGCTCGCTAAGAGGCTCGATGGCCGGGGTCTCGGCGCTCTTGGGGGATATCATGCGGTCTACCACCCGACGGGCGACGACGGGGTGCAGCACCGACTCACCGGCATAGACCGCCCTGATGGCGTCAATCAGCTCGCGTACCTTTACCCCTTTGAGCAGATAGCCGGCCGCCCCCGCCTCCAGAAGGGCAAAAATATACTGGTCGTAGTCGTAGGCGGTCAGTATCAGCACGGCTATGGAAGGGTGAAGCTTCTTTATCTGCTTGGTAGCCTCCACCCCGTTGAGCTTGGGCATGGCGATATCCATCACCACCACGTCCGGCTTAAGCTCTTTGGCCAACCTGACTGCCTCTTCGCCATCACCGGCCTCCCCCACCACCTCCATATCCGGTTCACGCTGCAAAAACTCGCGGGTGCCCTCGCGTACCATCACGTGGTCCTCGGCGAGCAAAACCTTAATCTTTTCCATGCCCCCCTCACGAATCGCTTCCACCGCCATTATAAACCACCTTACCCCCCACTTCAATAAATTCAATAGTACAAAATGCTTATTAAAAAAGCCCCTCAGATTAAGCATTTCCGGCAGTCCCAAATAAGCCTTATAACCGATGGCAGCCGAGGGGCGATAGGGTAAGCTATAAGAGGATGAGAGAGAAACCAGACAAGGAGGCAAGAAAATGAAGACAAGGACGGAGAAAGAAAGGGTTCTAGCCAAACCGACGGCAGGGGAAGAGATGATTGCCGTAGCTCCGGAAGAAATTCAAGACCACCTCAAGTGGGGACAGGCTCTCTCCGAGAAGGGCCACTACGAGGAAGCTCTAGCCGAATTCGAGGCTGTCCTCCGGACGGCTCCAGGCAGCATCGAGACACGGATCTGGATACGGAAGACCAAAGAGGCAATCGCCCAGCCCGCGGTCGAGCTAACGGCTGAAGGGGAAGCCGCTGCCGAAGCGGTCAAACCCAAGGAATGCGTCTGGATGAAGCTCGGTATGGTCTCCCAGCGCATCTGCACCAACAACTACGACTGCCTAACCTGCGAGTTCGACCAGGAGATGCAGGAGAAGATGGCTAAGGGGGACACGGCGGAGCTTGATGCCGCCCTGGAGAAATTCAAGGAACTACCGGGCAGCCGGAGAGTTTGCCGCTATGCCCTCAAGGGCAATGTCGCCTACAGGCTCTGCACCCGCCTCTTCCAGTGCGAGACCTGCGAGTTCGGGCAGAACATGGAAGATGCCACCCAGCGCAAGCTGGCTAAGCTGGCCGCCCGCCGGGACGCCCTGGCCAAAAAGGTCAGCTAGTTGACAGGTGATACAGTGAGTGCAGAGTCCATCGCCTATTTACAGGAACTAATGCGGTTGCGAGGACGGTTACCCAGTCAATTCGCCGCCGATCTGGGTGTTAGCCACACCAGTGTCAGCCGATGGCTCTCTGGTAAAGACAGGCCCAGTCTCGTCTCCTGCGTAAAGTTGGCTAACTATACTGGAGTGCCACTGCAGCGCGTACTGCACAGTGTGGGATACCTGATACCATTGGAGGAAACGACCGCTAGCGAATTGCCGGATTTCCAGGAGTATGTAAAAAGGAAGTACCCGCAAGAGTTAGATGACGACCTGGTGACACTGATAGAAGACCTTATGGAGCGGCGGAGGGGGAGAAACGAGAAGGTTTCCGCATAACCATCAACAACCGACAGAACAGAGGCAGACGTTTTTTATAACGCCTGCCTTTTTGTTTGTTTTTCCCCAGGTTATTTTCCCCCGCCCCACTCTGTTAGCGAGCGTTTTGTTTTCCCTCCCAATGCCCACCCTATAAGGGTGGTACCCCTTATATATCCTCCTTTGGGTTGTACCCCACCCCGTTTCCCTTATTCGGGGGATTGAAAGGGGGCTCTGCCCCCTTTCTACCTTAAAGGGCGGCGTAACCCACAGGTTAAGGAGTTTACTCATTAGGGCGGGTGGGTTGGGACAATAACACCTTCGCACAACAAGGCGGGGTGGTTAGGGCGCACCCCTCTATTCTTAAACCCTCCCTTGTGACCCCAAACACAGCCGTGCTATAATTTTGCCGTGAAGGTATCAGAACTGGGCGAATTCGGGCTCATCGACCTGCTGACTAAAATGGTGGGCGGGGGCGACGAGCGCCTGCTCATCGGCATCGGCGACGACGCCGCTGCCTGGCAGGGCGACGACTCGATACAGCTGGCCAGCGTCGACTCCTTTATTGAAGGCGTCCACTTCACCCCCGAAACAACCCCCTGGCCTGAGGTCGGCGGCAAGGCGCTGGCGGCAAACCTTTCCGACATCGCCGCCATGGGCGGCATTCCCCGCTATGCGCTGGTTTCACTGGCTCTACCCGACAACAGCCAGGTCGAGGACATCGCCGCCCTCTATAACGGCATGCTTAAATTCGCCAAACAATACGGCGTAACCATAATCGGCGGTGACATCAGCCGTGCCCCTCTGGTCGCCATCAGCATAACTATTCTGGGCAGCAACCCGACCAAAAATGTACTGACCCGCTCCTCGGCTCAAGCCGGAGACATTGTGGCCGTCACCGGCAATCTTGGTGCCGCCGCAGCCGGCATGGAGATAGTGAAGAGCCAACGCCATCTCGGCAAAGAAGCCGAAAACCGCCTTGAAGATGCCTTTCTCCACCCCACCCCCCGCATCGCCGAGGGGCTTTTGCTCGTCGAGCAGGGGGTAAAGACGGCTATTGATATCAGCGATGGACTGGTGGCCGATTTAGGTCAAATCTGCAAAGCCAGCCAGGTCGCTGCCCGCATTGAGGTCGAGCGCGTCCCTATCGAGCCTGCGGTTAAGACCGCCTTTAAAGCAAAAGCCCTCGAATTAGCCCTATCCGGTGGCGAAGACTACGAGCTTTTGTTTACCGCCAGCGCCGAGATTGTAGCTAAAGTAAAAAAGGCGGCTTCTGTCCCGGTGACTACCATCGGCGAAATTGTCGCCGGTAAAGGCGTAAGCCTGGTTGATAAGCAGGGCAAACCTTTTAAGCTTTCCAAGGCGGGCTGGGAGCACTTTTAGCCAGCGATGAATCTAGAGACCCGCAGCCCCGAGCAGACTCAAGCGTTCGGCCAACGCCTGGGCAAAATAGCCTACCCCGGCGACGTCATCCTGCTGGTGGGGAAGCTGGGGGCGGGCAAGACCTGCCTCACCCAGGGCATCGCCTGGGGCTTAGGCATCAAAGAGTATGCCGCCAGCCCCTCGTTCGTGCTGGTCCGGGAGCTCTACGGAAGGTTGCCCTTATATCACATTGACTTCTACCGCCTGGAAAACCTTGAGGAGATTGACGAGCTGGGATTAGATGAGTATTTTTACGGAAAGGGCGTCTCGGTGGTGGAGTGGGCGGAAAAGGCGCTTGAGCTTTTGCCCCCCGAAAACCTGCTCATCGAGATGGAACATGTCGCCGAAAACGAGCGCCGCCTCAGGCTCAAACCGACGGGCCGACGCTACCGCCAAATGCTAGCGCAGCTGAAATGATAGTAGCCATAGACAGCTCAACCGATATCGCCAGCCTGGCCCTAGCTAAGGACGAGGTGCTGGCTCAGGTGAGCTGGCGCTGCGGGCAGAACCACAGCGTCGAGCTTTTGCCCCGCCTCACCCAGCTCCTCGGTGAGGCGAAGGTCAACCTGAAGGATACCAGCCTCGTCATCGTGGCTAAGGGACCCGGCAGCTTTAACGGGCTGCGCGTGGGCCTGAGCACGGCCAAGGGGCTGGCCTTCAGCTTGGATGTCCCCATCATCGGCATCAGCAGCCTGGAAACGGAAGCCTACGGCCACGCCCAAAGCGGCTTGCCCATATGCCCTATCTTCAACGCGGGCCGGGGGGAGATTGCCACCGCCCTTTATCAGAAAACGAATAGCGGATGGCGGCAGCTTATTCCCGAACATATAACCACCGTCGACGCCTTGAGAGACGAAATCACCGAAAAGACGCTATTCTGCGGGGAATACCTGAATACTATCGCCCGTCAGCTCAAAGAAAAGCTCAAGGAAAAAGCCGTTATCGCCCCCGACCGGATGCGCTCGGCCGTCTCGCTGATTGAGCTGGCCAAGCCAAGGATTGACGCTGGCGACTACGACGACCCCGCCACCCTGCAGCCCACCTATCTGCGGCGCCCCCAAATCACCAAGCCCAAACGCCGTCAGAAATACGCCAACGGAGACTCGAAATGACGAACTGGCCTCAAAAATCGCTAAATACGATAAAGGAATCCGACTACTGCTTTGCCTGCGGCCCCAAAAACCCCATCGGCCTCAAGCTCAGATTCGACTGGGACGGCCAGCAGGTCAAGGCCAGGTTCACCCCCGGTGAGTACCACCAGGGCTGGGCGGGGCTGGTGCACGGCGGCATTATGAGCAGCCTCCTCGACGAGGCGATGAGCTACGCCGCTTTATACTCCGGGGTGAATTGCCTCACCGCCAGGATGCAGACCAGATTTAAGCGTCCCCTGCCCATAAACGAGCCGCTCACCGTCACCGGCTCCGTGACCAGGAAGACAAGGCGATTGGTGGAGACCAAAGCAGAATTAAAGCTCGCCGACGGCACGCTGGTCGCCGAAAGCACGGCCACCATGTATATCTTTGTGGTGGGGAGTAACAGGGTCGATGCCTGAGCTAGAAGCCGTTATCTGGGATATGGACGGAGTCCTCGCCGACACCGCCCCCCACCACCTCCTCGCCTGGCGGGAAACCTTCGTTAAAAGGGGCATCAACTTCACCGAGGCCGACTTCATGCGCGGCTTCGGCGTCAGGAACGACGCCATCATCAAGAACGTCTTGGGAGAAGCGATAGCCGAGGAAGAAATAGAAACCATCGCCCGGGAAAAAGAGGCCACCTTCCGCCGCATCATTGGTAAAGATGTCAAGCCACTACCCGGTGCCCTGGAATTAGTCAAAGAACTGCACAACCAGGGTATCAGGATGGCCATCGCCTCCTCGACGGTAATGGAAAACATCCGCCTCATCATCGGCAGCCTGGCTATAGAAAAATGCTTCCAGGCCATCATCACCGGCCACGATGTCACCGAGGGCAAGCCCAGCCCCCAGGTCTTTCTCCTGGCGGCTCAGAGACTGGGTGCCAAGCCTGAAAACTGCATCGTCGTTGAGGATGCGGTGGCGGGGGTCAAGGCGGCCAAGAGCGCGGGTATGCACTGCGTGGCCATAACCAGCACCCACCCCCGAGAAAAGCTCGCCGAAGCCGACCTCATCGTGGCTTCTTTAGAAAAGGTTACTGTCAAAGACTTGGAAGAGTTAGTCCGTTCCCCATAACCCAATTTGCCAAAAACCACCATAACCTAGTATCCTCTGTAAGAAAGCCCAAGAGAGACAAAAGCCTCTATTGAATACGTCATTGCGAGGAGTCCTGCGCAGGCAGGACGACGTGGCAATCTCAAACTCAGTCGCGGAGATTGCTTCGCTCCGCTCGCAATGACACCGAAAGTAAGAGTTGCGACAAAACAAATCGAAGATTTTAGACTAAACTAAGGGGGTAAGGGTGATAAAATGGAACGTTCTTTAGTCCTGGTCAAACCCGACGCCATGAAAAGAGAACTGGCCGGCGTCATCATCGCCCGCCTGCAAGAGCTGGGCTTAAGGCTGGTGGCGGCCAAGATGCTCCACGCCGATAAGGCCCTGGCCCGCAAACACTACGCCGTCCACAAGGACAAGCCCTTCTACAACGACCTGGTAACTTACATCACCTCCGCCCCCATCCTCGCCTGCGTCTTCGAGGGTTCAGACGCCGTGGCCATCATAAGGAAAGCGATGGGCGCCACCGACCCGGCCAAAGCGGAAAAGGGCACCATACGCGCCGACTACGGGGAAAGCCTGGAGCGCAACAGCGTCCACGGCTCGGACTCGCCCGATAACGCTGAGGAAGAGATAAGCCTCTTCTTCCACCCCGACGAAATCTACAGCTACTGAATGCGCAGCACCGGCTTCGCTTCTCGCCAGAGCTCGTCGAGCTGGTAGTAGTCGCGCTCGAAGGGGGCAAAGATGTGGACGATAACGGTGCCGAAGTCCAATAGTAGCCACCCCGAATCTATCGTCCCCTCGCGGTGGTCGGGCAAGACGCCCGCCTGCTTTAAGCGGTGCCCCACCTCATCGTAGATTGTCGAAAGCTGCCTCTCGGAATCGCCGCTGCATATCACGAAATAATCGGCGAAGCTGCAGACCTCGCGGGTGTCCAGCAAAACAACATCAATCGCCTGCTTATCGGCGGCGGCTTCCACCGCTTTACGCGCCATTTCTAACGATTCCAGCAATCAGCCTCCATCATCCTCAGTTTTTAGTCCTTCTTTGCCTTTATCTTCTCTAAAGCCTCTCTGGCAGCCCTTTGAACATACCTAAATTCATCCTCCAGAGCCTCAATGAGAGGGTCAACCGCCCTGCCATCACCTATTTCACCCAGAGCCCATGCCGCTTCCTTTCGAACATCTGCCCAGCCAGGTTCCATACTGTCCTCCAGAGCCCAAATGAGAGGCTCTACTGCCCTGGCATCTCTTATCTTACCAAGAGCCCAAGCTATTCCCTCTCGAACACTGTCTTCTTTATCCTTCAGCGCCTGGATGAGAGGCACTACTGCCCTGGCATCTCCTATATCTCCCAGAGCCCGTGCTGCTCCCTCACGAACATATTTATCTTTATCCTTCAGCGCCCTAATGAGCGGCTCTACTGCCCTGGCATCCCCTATCTTGCCAAGAGCCTGTGCTGCTCCCTCTCGAACATATTTATCTTTATCCTTCAGCGCCCTAATGAGCGGCTCTACTGCCCCGGCATCCCCTATCTCTCCAAGAGTCCCCTTCGCCTTGACCCTCCCCAAAGCATCTTTCGCCTTATCTCGAACACCCTCTGATTCATCCTTAAGCGATTTAGCGAGCGGTTCTGCTGCCCTAGCATCTCCTATCTTGCCAAGAGCCTCTGCTGCATCCGCTCGAACCTCTTCATCCTCATCCTTAAGAGCTTTAATGAGGGGTTCTACCGCCCTGGCATCTCCCGTCTTCCCAAGAGCCCATGCTGCTAAAGATCGAACTTCCCAATCTTCATCCTTCAGCGCCTTAATGAGCGGCTCTACTGCTCTGGCATCTCTTATACTCAAAAAAGCCTCTGCTGCTCCCGCTCGAATGCCGTCGCTTTCATGCTCAAGAGCCTTTATCAAGCCTTCCACATCTTTTTTTGCTTTCATCTCTTCTATGTCTGGCTCACCCATTTTCGCACCTCCTTAGTGCCCAACGGCTTGTAGAAGTCCGTGCAACGACATTATACCACGCCCAAATAAGGGGCTAATAGGGGTCTAACCCCTGTAGGGTGGGTTTTGGGTGGGAAGACATTACGTACGCACAACAAGGCGGGTGGGAAGAAAAACGTACATTCAATTCTATGTTATAATTATGTTAACCACCCCTTAGAGAGGTGAAATGAAAGAACTCCTCTTCGGCACGGGCGGCACCCCCCACACCGCCAAGACCGCCTCGGCCATAGACGGCATCAAGCGCATCGCCGAGCTGGGACTGGGCTGCATGGAGCTTGAGTTCGTCTACGGCGTCAGGATGGCCGAAAACAGCGCCCGCATGGTGGCGGAGACCGCCAAGAGTCTGGGAGTGAAGCTCTCGGCGCACGGTCCCTACTACATCAACCTCAACGCCCGCGAGCCGGAAAAGGTAGCCGCCAGCCAGGCAAGAATAATCCAGACCGCCCGCATCGGCGGCTTATGCGGTGCCCAGAGCATCGTCTTCCACGCCGCCTTCTACCTGGGCGACTCGCCGGAAAAGGTCTACCAGGCGGTCAAGAAAAACCTGGCCGAGGTCATGAAACAGCTCAAAAAAGAGGAAAACAAGGTCTGGGTCAGGCCCGAGGTCATGGGCAAGACCAGCCAGTTCGGCGACATCGACGAAATCATTAAGCTAGCCAACGAGCTGGATAGAGTCAGCATCTGCATGGACTTCGCCCACTGGCACGCCCGCGTCGGAAAAGCCAACTCCTACCCCGAATTCGTCGCCGTGCTGGAGCAGATAAAAAACGGCCTCGGCGATAAGGCCATAGCCAACATGCATATCCACGTCTCCGGCATCGACTACGGCCAGAAGGGGGAACGGAAACACCTCAACCTCGAAGAATCCGACCTCAACTACCTCGAACTCCTCCAGGCGCTCAAGGACTACAAGGCCGGGGGGCTGGTCATCTGCGAAAGCCCCAGCCTTGAAGCCGACGCCCTGCTCCTCCAGGAAAGCTACCAACGCCTCTAGCAAGGTACAATTTCGCTATTGACAATGCCTTCTGGTATAATGTAAGTTACGAGTCTAAAAATGAAATCGAACTGGATGCGCAACAGCTTAATATACATCATCATCCTGGTGGCGGCGGTCATCCTCCTCTACCAGCTCTTCCCGACAGGGTCCTCGCCCACCGAGGTAGGCCTGGACCAGGCCATCGCCATGTCCCAGGACGGCGAGATAGCCTCCATCACCGTGGACAACGAAGAGCTGCTCCTCACCACCCTCGACGGACGGGAGCTCAAGACCGCCATCGGCAACCTCACCCTGGTCGAGCTTCAAGAGCTGGGCCTAAAGCTTGAGGGCGTGGACTACAGCGTCGAGCCTTCGGGCTTCGACTGGAGCGGGCTGCTCATCGGCTTCCTCCCCCTCATTCTCTTCGGCGCCCTCATCTTCTTCCTCTTCCGTTCGGCGCGGGGGGCTAACAGCCAGGCGATGAACTTCGGGCGCAGCCGCGCCCGCCTCATAGGCAGCACGCCCACGGTAACCTTTGACGATGTAGCCGGCGTGGAAGAAGCCAAGCAGGAATTGACCGAGGTCGTCGAATTCCTCAAATCGAGGGAGAAATTCCAGAGCCTGGGGGCGCGCATCCCCAAGGGCATCTTGCTCATCGGCCCACCCGGCACGGGCAAGACGCTCTTAGCCAGAGCCGTAGCCGGCGAAGCCAACGTCCCCTTCTTCTCCATCAGCGGCAGTGAGTTCGTCGAGATGTTCGTCG
>CAYNFV010000020.1:0-15205 GCA_964396645.1 uncultured Dehalococcoidales bacterium | reverse complement strand
TGTCAATTCCACTTGTCAGCAGAGCCGGGCAGACTACTAGCTACCCAGCTCTGCTACGGTTTATGGCGGCTTGACCAATATCTTGGTTCAGCACGTCATGGTTGGCTCGACCTGTCTATTCCACGTACTTTTTAAGCTCTTCCGGCAGGTTATCAACATTGTCGGTGACCGCCGGGACTATGGGCGGCTGCCCGTTGGCTTCCATGATGGCTAAACCCTCGTCGCTGAGCAAAAAGTCGACCCAGGCGATTGCCAGCTCCATTCGCGGGAAATTAGTGGGTATGGTGACTCCATAGACAATCGGTTTACCTATCATTATCAGGGTCTCTCCAGGTTCAGCGCCGGCGATTTCAACCTCTGCCTGGGCATAGAAATCCGTGAAATCGGTATCGGCCAGGTTTATTTCCGGAGGCAGTGAGACGTAGTTCAGGCCGTGCTGGGCGGCTACGGAGGTATATTCGAAGGCATAGTCCAGGTCCCCGGATTCAAGTAGGGCGATAAGGTCAACAGATTTGGGCCTCATCAAGTCACCCTCGGCCTCGAAAAGGCTATCGTAAATCCCGGTGGCATTGTAGTGTATCTCGGCCAGCTGCCAGACCATGAGCGTGCGGTAGCCGCAGGGGTCTTGGTCGGGGTCGCTGCGGCCGTAGGTGACGCCTTCTCTTTGCAGAATCTCATACCAGTTATCGCTGTTTACCTCGTCGGCGTAGGCTGAGCTGTCGGTGTAGGTGAGGCACATCTGGTTAGAGGCGAAGATTATGTACCAATCGGCGTAATCGGGGTACATCAGCTCAGGGATTAGGGTATAGTCGGCGGAGCCGATAACGCCGCACTCTTTGCCCAGCTCGGTGACCTTGCGTATGGTGGTGGCGCTGCCGGCGGCCTCGGCCAGTATCTCGACATCGGGATAGATTTCATTGAACGCCTCGCTTATCTCGTCAAAGGGTATGGTCAGGCTGCCGGCGTGGTATATCTGAAGTTTTCCAGACATTTCCGTTTCCGTGTCTGAATCTCCACAGGCGACGAACAAGCTGACTACGAGTAGCAGGCTCAGGATAATGGGGATGACTTTGAATTTCATTGCTTAAAAACTCCTGTTTTATTTAATCAATCAAAAATGTGAACAGATGATGCTTTAAAGGTCACGTAGACCTTCTTTCCCTCATGAAGCCCTATCTCTTCAAAAGAGTGTCGGGTAACGAGGCAGGAAAGCTGGGGCGGTATGCTTACCGTAACGTATAGCGTTGAGCCCTTATCTATGACCTGCGTGATGGTTCCGGGGAAGCAGTTGCGGGCGCTGGAGCGTATAGGTTCAGTGGAAATGAGTATGTCCTCGGGGCGAATGGAGGCGTGGTAGCTGCCTTCGGCATCGGTAGCGGTGATAAATTCGGTGCTATCGACCCTGAAAACGGTGTCCCCGTTTGATTTCCTTTCCGCTTTACCGTGGAAGATGTTTCTGGTCATGGCGAAGCGGGCGACAAATTCCGAATTGGGGTGGCGGAATATCTCCTCCGGGGTGCCCACCTGCATCAGGCGGCCTTCACCGACGACGGCTATTCGGTTGCCCAGGGCTATCGCCTCTTCGAAATCGTGGGTAACGTGGAGAATGGTGATACCCAGCGCTCGGTGAAGCTGGCGAAGCTCCTGCTGTACACTCTCTCGAGTCTCGGGGTCAAGGGCGCTAAGCGGCTCGTCGATAAGAAGCAATTCGGGTCGAGTAACGATAGCTCTGCCCAGGGCTACTTTCTGCCTTTCCCCGCCGCTCAGGGTGTCGGGGCGTCGGTGTAGAAGATTTGATATACCCAGCAAGTCCGCAACCCAGTTAAGTCTTTCCTTTTGTTCGTCTTTGCTGGCTTTATGGATCTTCAAGCCGAAGATAATGTTGTCTTTTACCGAGAGGTGGGGAAAGAGAACGTGGTCCTGATAGACTATGCTCACCCTTCTGTTTTCGGGCTCAACCCTGGTCACCTCTTTGCCTCTGAGCCATATTTCGCCGCTCCTGATGGGATAGAGACCGGCGATGGACTCGAGTAATACCGTTTTTCCCGCCCCGGTGGGGCCGAGGATGATAAAATACTCGCCCTCTTCAATATTGAGGGTGATATCCTTGAGTACGAATTCCCCCAGGTCTACGCACAGATTCCTGACGCCGATCATGACTTATCACCTCGGTAGGCGATGGTTCTCAATACGATGAAGACAATTATGCTCACCAGAATCAGCAGTACGGCTATGGGGCGAGCGTAGTCGAGCCCGTAGGTTTCGAACCTCTCGTAGACGAGGACGGGGGCTATCATGGGATGGTAAGCTAGTATAATCACGGCCCCAAATTCACTTATGCCGCGCGCCCACATCATAATGATGCCGGCAAAGATACTGCGCCAGGCCAGGGGAAACGAAATTCTGAAGAAGGCCTGCCAGGGGGAAGCCCCCAGAGTGCGCGCTACCTTCTCCGTTCTGACGTCCACCTTTTTGAAGCCTTCTTTGGCTGAATCAATCAGGAAGGGAATGCTGACAAAGAGCATGGCTATCACTATGCCGGCTAAGGAATCGATGAACTCGATGCCGAAGAAACTGAAGGCTTGGCCCAGGGCGGTGTTGCGGCCGAATACGAAAAGGAGGGCGATGCCGGCAGCGGTATGAGGCACTACGATGGGTACGTCAATGAGCCCTTCTACCAGCTTCTTGCCCTTGAAATTGGTCCTGGCTAAAAGATAGGCCAGGGGAACGCCAAGCAGGAAGCCGAATAACGTGGCTATCAGGGCGGCCAGGAGGGTAAGCCCGATGGCGCCAGTGACCTCGGGGTCCAGAATAGTCTCCCAGAGCGTCCCGGCCTCGGAGGCAGAGGCAAATATCATCTTCGCCAGGGGTATGATCACGAAGAGGAATATTAACAACCCCAGTAGGACGAAGGTTAGTGTTAGCCGGTTCTTAGCGATGTATCTTAGAAAGGTCAAGTCTTTTGCCTTGCCTCCTTTTTCGTTTTTAAGCCTGCTTAGAGCGTTGCAGGGGTAGGATTAACCAGAAAAGTGAGTGAATTCGTTTCAGCCACGCGCAAATAAAAAGCACCTCAAGGAGGTGCTCGGCATGCTTTCGTTAGCATGAGCGCTCTCCTTTCCAAACACGGGAGGCACCGCCGTTTCCAGCGATACCCTATCGGCCTGCCCCCTTGGCTTTAAGCTTTAGGGCAAACAGGCTCGGAGAGGGTATTTAGTTTTTTAATTGGCATTATGGTATCACATCGGTTGGGGGGTAAGCAACCCCGCCCCCCCAGGCTGTTTTTCCCGCCCTTGCCCGCCCAGAAACGTCTTTTGAAGGGGGGCTTCGCCCCCCTTAATAACCCCCCTTATTAACCCCTTCTTCCCCCACCCCGGGGAGTGAAAAGGGAACTGGCCTGTATTCACTTGGGGGATTTGAAAGGGGGCAAATTCGGGGTCCCCGCAAAAACGAAGTTTTTGTGGGGTGAAAAGCCCCCTTTATACCTCAAAAGGGTGGTGGGCGGGCCTGCCCGCCGCCCAAGGCTTTGGCAGGCGGGAATAGATAAAATCGGGGTGGGGTAGGGCAAAAGCCAGCCGCACAAGAAGGTGGGGGGATTAAGGGTGATTTTATTCATCATTACCTTGACGCTAACGGAAGCGCTCTGCTAAAATCCACTCGGTTACCCCTCTTTTTTACAAACTAATTTTCAGCACTGGCAAAGGAGGTCTGTTATGGCAATCGACTATACTAAAGAAGGCCGAATCGCTATCTTCACCATCAATCGCCCCGAGGCAATGAACGCACTGAATGTTGAGACGGTGCGAGAGCTTCACGAGGCAATGTTAGACTTCAGGGATGACCCTGAACTATGGGTCGGTATCGTTACTGGCGCTGGGGAGCGGGCTTTTTGCGCTGGCGCCGATATAAAGGACTGGCTACCGTTTGACAAGGAGCATCGTTATGAACCTTGGTCGGCCCCGCCGTCAATAATGCGGGGAATAGAGTTGTGGAAGCCGCTTATTGCCGCCATCAACGGGATGGCGCTGGGTGGGGGGCTGGAAATGGCCCTGGCTTGCGATATAAGAATAGCCGCGGAGAATGCTCGCTTGGGCACACCGGAGGTAACTCTGGGTCTGATTCCTCTCTGGGGAGGGACACAGAGACTGCCCCGAATGGTTCCTTGGTGTAAGGCGGCTGAGATACTGCTCATGGGAAAACCAGTAGACGCTCAGGAGGCATACCGCATCGGCCTGATAAATAAGGTGGTGCCTCAGGCTGAGGTTTTATCCACGGCTAAGGAATGGGCGGAAGCCATCTGCCAGGCAGGACCGCTGGCAGTTAGAGCGGCTAAAGAGGCTATGATTAGTGGTTATAACCTGACCTTAGAAGATGGCTTAAGGCTGGAGCACTCCTTTGGCGCTTACCTCTATGGCACCGAGGACTTCGCCGAGGGCACCAAGGCTTTCGTCGAGAAGCGGAAGCCGAACTATAAGGCAAAATAAAATTAAGGAGAGGAGCGTATAAATGGATATTAAGAAGGTCGGGGTGGTTGGTTGCGGCTCCATGGGCGCGGGTATCGCTCAGCTTTGCGCTCAGTCGGGCTTTGCCGTGGTGGTATCGGAGATAAACGACGAGTTATTGAAAAAGGGGCTGGCTTCAATCGATAAAACGTTGGCCCGCAGCGTGGAGAAGGGCAAGCTATCGCAGCAGGATAAGGACGCCGTAATGGGGCGCATCAAGGGCACCATCAGCACCAAGGACTTCGCCGACTGCGACCTGGTGATTGAAGCCGCTATCGAGAACCTGGACTTGAAGAAGAAGATATTCGCCGAGCTGGACGGTATCTGTCCCAAGCAGGCTATTCTAGCCACCAACACCTCCTGCCTTTCCATCATCGACATGGCCATAGTGACCAAGCGGGCGGACAGGGTGGTGGGGCTGCACTTCTTCAACCCGGCGCCGGTGATGAAGCTTCTTGAAATCGTGAGGACCATCGCCACCAGCGAGGAGACGATGGCTATCAGCAAGGCCTTCGGCGAGAAGCTGGGCAAGACCACCGTCGTCGCCAAGGACGCCCCCGGCTTTATCGTCAACCGCCTCTGGATACCCTACCTGCTGCACTGCATCCGCCTCTACGAAGAGGGGGTGGCCAGCCGAGAGGATATCGATAACGCGGTGAGCCTGGGCCTGAACTACCCGATGGGACCGCTGACTCTTTCCGACATGGTGGGCATCGATGTGGTCAAGTTCGTCTCCGACGCCCTCTACGAGCAGCTTAAAGATCCCAGGTATATCACGCCGACGCTGGTGGACAAGATGGTGGCGGCGGGGTGGCTGGGGCGCAAGACGGGCAAGGGTTTCTACGACTACAAATAAATAGAATAGCGTTTTATAGTTTAGCCAGTTAGAAGGAGGCACTTTTATGACCGAGGTGGTAATTGTCAGTGGGGTGAGAACAGCCATAGCTAGCTACGGCGGTGCCTTACAGAATACGCCGGTAATGAAGCTGGGCAGCATCGTTATCAGGGAGGCGCTGAAGAGGGCCGGGCTGCGCCCGAAGCGAGATGCCGAGGTGCTTAAGCTTGCCCCCGAGGCGCTGAAAGGGGAAGGGCTGATCGAGCTGGAGAAGAAGTACTTCGACTGGGATAGTTCCTTAAAAGAGGTGCGCATCGACGAGGTTATTATGGGCAACGTCCTCCAGGCGGGGCAGGGGCAGAACACCGCCCGCCAGGCGGCTATCTACTCCGGTATCCCCAAAGAGGTGAACGCCTACACGGTGAACAAGATTTGCGCCTCGGGGATGAAGTCGGTGGCTTTAGCTGCCCAGGCCATCAAGGCCGGCGATGCCGATATCATCGTTGCCGGGGGGATGGAGAACATGAGTGCCGTGCCTTACTACCTGCCCAGTGCCCGGTGGGGGGCCCGAATGTTCAACGCCGAGATGATTGACGGCATGGTCCATGACGGGCTCTGGGAGATATTCTACAACTACCACATGGGCATGACCTCGGAGAATATCGCCGATAAATACAATATCAGTCGTGAGGAGCAGGACGAGCTGGCCCTGCTCAGCCACCAGCGGGCGCTGGCGGCGATAAAGGACGGCACCTTCCGCCAGGAGATAGTTCCCGTCGAGGTCAGGGTTAAGAAAGAGACGAAGCAGTTCGACACCGACGAGCACCCCCGCGAGACCAGTATGGAGGCTTTAGCCAAGCTGCCCCCGGTATTCAAGAAGGACGGGGCGGTGACGGCGGGCAACGCCTCGGGCATCACCGACGCCGCCGCAGCTATGGTAGTAATGTCGGCGGATAAGGCTAAAGAATTGGGCCTGAAGCCTATAGCCAAGCTAAGGTCCTACGCCTCGGGGGGCGTTGACCCGGCCTTTATGGGGCTGGGGGCGGTGCCGGCGACCAAGAAGGCGCTTAAATTGGCCGGAGTGGAGCTAAAGGATATGGACTGCATAGAACTCAACGAAGCCTTTGCCTCGCAGGCTATCGGGGTGATGAAGGAGCTGGGGGTTAGCACGGATAAGGTTAACCCGCACGGCAGCGGTATCTCGCTGGGGCACCCTATCGGCTGCACGGGAGCCCGTATCATCGTCACCTTGATGTACGAGATGACGCGGCGGAACTACCAGCTGGGGTTGGCCACACTTTGCATCGGCGGGGGGCAGGGGATGGCGGTGGTCTTAGAGAAGGCTTAGGCTATTTGCCCCGCTTGGCGTAGTCGGGACACCAGGTAGCGTTGGGCCTTTCGGGGCGGTGACAGGTGCTGCGCCAGTCCCATTTGCAGCTATCGCAGAGGAATATATTCATTCCCAGCATCTTCTTGATTCTAATCTTGAGCCTGTCGCCCCAGGAAGGCTTAATCTTTGGTTTCTTCATAACGTACCCGTCGGCTTCGCTATAAAATATAGCAGATATGGTGCTATTTGGCAACGATTGTGATAGAATAGGGCGGAATTCTAGCGGGGGATAAATGTCATGGCCATCCCGAGGATGAGAAGAGGCAAAAAGGTCGCTCCCGAGGTGGTGCCGGAGGTGGGGAAGCT
The DNA here is from genome assembly GCA_964396645.1 of uncultured Dehalococcoidales bacterium. Taxonomy (GTDB): domain Bacteria; phylum Chloroflexota; class Dehalococcoidia; order Dehalococcoidales; family BS750m-G39; genus E44-bin88. The sequence continues at coordinate 8,175 of CAYNFV010000020.1, read as the reverse complement.
CAACATAGATACAATCACCGGGGACGAGCTGACCTGGATTAATATCGAGTCGCCGACTAAGGAGGAGACGGACTACCTGGCGCAGAACTACCCCTTCCACCCCCTCGACCTGGACGACTGCCTGAGCCGTATCCAGCGGCCCAAGATAGACCGCTATGACGAATACCTTTTCCTGGTCTTTCACTTTCCCGTCTTCAGCCCCGAGGCCAGGGTGACCACCCCCAGCCAGGTTTCGGTTTTCATCGGGCAGAACTACCTCATCACCCTGCATAAGGGCGACCTCAAGCCGCTGGTGAACCTTTTTAACCAGTGTCAGGGCGACGAGGATATAAGGAAAGAGCACTTCGGCCAGGGTTCGGGCTACCTGCTCTACCGCATCATCGACCGCCTGGTGGACTACTGCTTCCCCATACTCAATAAAATCGGGGGCAATATTGAGGCGGTGGAGGACGCCATCTTCGCCGTCAAGGCGCGGAGGACGGTGCGGGAAATATCCACCCTGCGCCGTGACGTCATCTCCTTCCGCCGCATTATCTGGCCGATGAGGGCGGTTATCGGCGGAATTGAGCCTAAAATCCGCCGCTTTTCCAAGATGGACCTGGAGGTCTATTTCGGGGATACCGTCGACCACCTGGACAAGATATGGGATGCCCTCGACGAGTACAAGGAGATTATCGAGGGCCTGAACGATACCTACGATTCCCTGGCCACCAACCGCACCAACGAGGTCATGCGCATGCTGACCGTTATCGCTACCATCCTGCTGCCGCTGACGGTAATCGCCTCTATCTACGGGATGAACGTGCCCCTGCCCTTCCAGGAGTCGCACTATTCTTTCCTTATTGTCTTCTCCATCTGGGCGGTAGTGGTCATCGGCATGCTTATTTTCTTCCGTCGGCACCACTGGATTTAAGATGAAGGTCTCGCACCGACTGCTTATTATCGCTGCCCTCTTTATTACCTGTTTTATCACCGCAAATATAATCTCGGTCAAGATGATAAGCCTGGGGCCCTTTACCGTCTTCGCCGGCGTTTTTATCTTCCCCCTAAGCTACATCATCGGCGACGTGCTTACCGAGGTCTACGGCTACCGCATCGCCCGCAGGGTTATCTGGCTGGGGTTTGCCTGTAACCTTATCTTCGTTATCTTCGCCTGGATAGGGCAGATTATACCGGGGGCGTCGGGCTGGGAATTGCAGGAAGCCTACGAGAGCATCCTGGGCTATACGCCGAGGCTGCTCTTCGCCTCCGTCTGCGGCTACCTGGTTGGGGAGTTCGCCAACTCCTATGTACTGGCCAGGATGAAGGTTTTTACCCGGGGGCGCTGGCTGTGGAGCCGTACCATCGGCTCGACCATAATCGGGGAGGGGCTGGATACCGCCGTCTTTGCCACAATAGCCACCGTGGGCTCCCCCTTCTTTATGCCGACGGTAATCCTGAGCCAGTGGCTGGTTAAGGTGGTAGTCGAGGTCGTGGCTACGCCCGCCACCTACTCCCTGGTCGGCTACATGAAGCGGAAGGAGAGAATCGACAGCTACGACCGCCGCACGAATTTTAACCCCTTCCGCTTTTGGGATTAATTTATTTCTAGAGAGTGACTAAGAGATGAAGATTCGTTTTCTGGGGGCGCACAATTGCGAGACAAAGGATACCAGGCTGGTGAGCCTGCTCGTCGACGATGTACTGTCCGTGGACGCGGGCGGGCTTACCGCCAGCCTGTCATTAGAGGCGCAGCATAGAATCAAGGCGGTGCTGCTCACCCACCAGCACTTCGACCACATAAGGGATATACCCACGCTGGCCATGAACCTTTCCCTGGGCGGCTCTCAGACCACCATCTACTCCATACCGAAGGTTTTCGAGGTGCTGGAGAATAACCTGATGAACGAGGTGATTTACCCCAATTTCCGCCATAAATCGCCCGATAAGCCAACAATTAAATTCAGCGTCATCGAGCCGAATAAGGCGCAGAAGATTTTAGACTACGAAGTTTTAGCCGTACCGGTGAAGCACGGCGTGCCCACCGTGGGCTATCAGCTCAGCGCTGGCGGCAAGACTTTTTTCTATACCAGTGATACCGGCCCGGGGCTGGCTGAGTGCTGGAAGAAGGTTTCCCCGCAGCTGCTTATCACCGAGGTCACCGGCTCCAATAGATTCACCGAGTGGGCGGTGGAGGGGGGTCACCTCACGCCTGAGCTTTTGCAGCGGGAGCTTGAGGACTTCAGGAAGCTCAAGGGCTATCTGCCCCGTATAATAACCGTCCATATGAGCCCGCACCTGGAGAAGGAAATCGCCGCCGAGGTGGCGGTGGTGGCTAAAGCCCTGAATGCTTCTATTACCTTAGCCCGTGAGGGTATGGAGATTAAACTTTAGGATACGTTAGTCTGCAAATAGCTTGTATCGGGTTCCCGTAAAAATCGAAGATTTTTATGGGTAAATTTAGGGGGTGGTATGTCAGACACCCCGAGGTTTATCGTTGACCACAACGTGGGCAAGCTGGCCAAGTGGCTGCGGCTTATGGGCTACGACGCCCGCTTCTTCCGGGGCGAGAATGATGCCGAGCTGGTGGCTATCGCCCTCAAAGAAAACCGGGTGATATTAACCCGGGACACCCGCATCATGCAGCGGCGGCTGGTGACCAAGGGCAAACTCAAAGCCTTACTTATTAAGAGCGACCAGCCTAAAAAGCAGATTCATCAGCTAATCGACAGCCTTAACCTCGACTACCGCTTTAATCCCTTCAGCCTCTGCCTGGAGTGCAACCAGCCCCTGGTGGAGAGGGAAAAAGCCGAGCTTAAAGGTTCGGTGCCGCCCTATGTCTTTAAGACGCAGGAGCAGTTCCGCCAGTGCCCTTCCTGCCAGCGCATCTACTGGCGGGGGACGCACTGGCGGGCGATGACGCGGAGGCTGGAGGGGTTGGGAGGGGGATAGAACACCCCTCTCTTGACCGCAGCCCAGTATATTGCTACACTTCAGGTTGATAATAGCGGAGGAAAAACGATGGCTTTTAAGAACATTCTGCTGGAGAAGAAGGAAGGGTTGGCCAAGATTACCGTTAACCGGCCGCCCCTAAACATCCTCGATATCGCTACCTTGGAGGAGATGAACCAGGCGCTGGCCGAGCTGAGAGAGGACGACGAGGTCAAGGTGGTGGCTATTACCGGCTCGGGAGAAAAAGCATTCTCGGCGGGGGTTGCCGTCGGCGACCACCTGGGCGATAAGCTACCCAAGATGGTCGAGGTCTTCCACAAGCTGTTCGTTTTGCTAATCGAGGTAGATAAGCCGACCATCGCCCTGGTTAACGGGGTGGCGCTGGGTGGGGGCTGTGAGATAGTGGCCGGTTGCGACCTGGCCGTTGCCTCGGATGAGGCGCAGCTGGGACAGCCCGAGATTAAGCTGGGGGTATATCCGCCGCCGGCATCGGTGCTCTTCCCCAGAATAATGGGGCGGCAGAAGGCTTTCGAGCTCATCCTTTCCGGGGACAGCATCGGCGCTAAAGAGGCGGAGAGAATCGGGCTGGTGACCAAGGTTTTCCCGGCGAAAGAGTTCAAGAAAGCGAGCCAGGAGTTTATCAAGCGTTTTACGTCCAATAGCGGGCTGGCTCTGACCCAGGCCCGGCGGGCGCTTTACCGCAATTTCGACCTCAGCTTCTACGAGGCGCTGGAAGCCACCGGCGTTGACGCCACCATGGTTATGGCTGGGGAGAACAGCATCGAGGGGCTGACCGCCTTCCTGGAGAAGAGAAAGCCGATCTGGATAAGATAGTCTTTATGGAGGTAGAGGGAAGTGAAAGTTCTAACTACTGACCAGATGCGCCAGCTGGAGGAGAATGCCGTCAAGTCCGGCGTGACCATGGAGATGCTCATGGAGAACGCGGGACAGGCCGTCGCCGACGAGGTGGCGCGAATCGTGGAGGATGTCCGACAGCAGCAGATTCTGATTCTCATCGGGCCGGGTAACAACGGTGGAGATGGGCTGGTCGCCGCCCGACACCTTCATGACGCTGGGGCCAAGGTCTTCCTCTATCTATTCGGGCAGAGACCGGCTCGGGACCCCATGATGAAGCCGATAAGGGAGCGCCGCATCAAGCGTATCGAGGCGGAGAAGGACGATAACCTGGACGAGCTGACCAAGCTGCTGGCTTCGGTGGATACCGTTATCGACGCCCTCTTCGGCACCGGCACCACTCGCCCCTTTTCCGGACTTTTGCTGATGGTACTGGACAGGGCGAGGCGGGCCAAGATTAAGCGTCCCGGTATAAAGCTCATCGCCCTGGATATACCCTCGGGGCTGAACGCCGACACCGGCGAGGCTGACCCGGGCTGTCTCTATTTCGATAACACCATCACCCTGGCTTTTCCCAAGCCGGGGCTGTTTAAGTTCCCCGGGGCGGAGAGGGTGGGGGAAATAAGCGTGGTTGATATCGGGCTGCCCGGATTTATTGAGGAAAAAGCCGGCCCGGACTACCTCGCCGACGAGTGGGCGAAATCGGTGTTGCCCGAGCGCTCGCCGCAGGCCAGCAAGGGCGATTTTGGCAGGGTGCTGGTGCTGGCCGGCTCCATCAACTACCTGGGCGCGCCCTATCTCGCCTGTAACGGCGCCATGAGGGTCGGTGCGGGACTGGTGACGCTAGCCGCCGTCGGGAGACTGCAGGCTATTCTGGCCAACAAGCTGACCGAGGTGACCTACCTGCCCTTGCCCGAGGTCCGGCCCTGGATTATTGCCCCGGAGGCCCTGCGGGTGATTTTCCGCCAGTCCGAGAGATATGACGTGCTGCTTATAGGCTGCGGCCTGGGTCAGAACGAGACGGTGTCCAGGCTAATCCGCTCTATCCTGCTGACCCACCCTAAAGCCAAGACGGCCAAGCCCAAGCTGCCCTCGCTGGTTATCGATGCCGACGGCCTCAACGCCCTGGCGGGGGTGCCCAATTGGTGGAACCTGATGCCCGAGGATGCCATCCTTACCCCCCACCCGGGGGAGATGGCCCGACTTACGGGGATGACGGCGGACGAGGTCCAGCTCGACCGACTGGAATTGGCCCGGAAGATGGCCTCCGATTGGCATAAGACCATCGTCCTTAAGGGGGCGCATACCGTGGTTGCCGCCCCCGACGGGCGGTCGCAGATAAGCCATGTGGCTAATGCCGGGCTGGCTTCGGCGGGGACGGGTGACGTCCTGGCCGGGGCTATCGCCGGGCTGCTGGCGCAGGGCATGAACCTTTTCGACGCCGCTGCCGCTGGCGTCTATATCCACGGCATGGCCGGGGAGGCGGTTAGAGAGAGGCTGGGCGACGCGGGCATGATGGCCTCCGACCTGCTGGACGAACTGCCCGTGGTCATCAAGCAGTTGAAGGCCAGCCGTGCCGAGACTACCGAAGAGGCTGACTAAGATGCTGTTAGCGGTCGATATCGGCAACACCAGCACCAAGCTCGGCGTCTTCGAGGGGGAGAGGCTGCGGGCGACCTGGCACATGGCGACGGGCGTCCACCGCATGGCCGACGAGTACGCGGCGCTGCTCTTTAACCTGCTGCGCCAGCAGGGGCTGGAGACCACCGACATTAAGGCGGTGGCGATGTGCAGCGTGGTGCCGCCGTTGATATCGACCTTTGAGGAGCTTTTCGAGCGCTATTTTCATATCACGCCGCTGGTGGTGGGGGTGGGGGTGAAGACGGGGGTGAGCATCCGCATGGATAACCCCCGCGAGGTTGGCGCCGACAGGATTGCCGATGCCGCCGCCGCCCATGAGCTCTACGGGGGGCCGGTGATAGTCATCGACCTGGGCACGGCCACCACCTTCGGTATCGTCTCTAAAGAGGGGGACTATGTCGGCGGGATTATTGCCACCGGTATCGCCACCGCCGCCGAGGCATTGTTTACCCGGACGGCGCAGCTGCCCCGCGTGGAGCTGGCCCGACCCAAGCACGTTATCGGCTCCAACACGGTGGCGGCCATACAGTCGGGGATTATCTACGGCTACGCCTCGCTGGTGGAGGGGATGCTGGAGCGCATCCAGAAGGAGCTGGGGGAAAAGCCCAAGGTGGTGGCTACGGGGGGCTACGCCGAGCTTATCGCCAAGGTAACCGACGTCATCGACGAGGTCAACCTCGACCTGACCCTCGTCGGGCTGAGGCTCATCTACCAGATGAATAAGGGCTGATAAGAAATGCTGAAAGACAAGACCATAGTACTGGGCATAACCGGCAGCATCGCCGCCTATAAGGCGGTTGATATCGCCAGCCGTCTGACCAAAGAAGGGGCTAAGGTGGAGGTGGTTATGACCGAGGCCGCCAGCTGGTTTATCGCCCCGCTCGCCCTGCGCAGCATTACGGGGCGGGGCGTGGTCACCGATATGTTCGACCCCGAATCCCAGCGCACCCTGGAGCATGTCACGCTGGCGGAGGCAGCCGACCTGGTGGTTATCGCCCCGGCGACGGCTTCCCTCATCGCCAAGCTGGCGGCGGGCATCGCTGACGAGATGCCGGCGCTGGTGGTGCTGGCGACCAAAGCCCCCGTTATCCTGGCGCCGGCGATGAACGTCAACATGTACCAGAATGCCATCACCCAGGAAAACCTGGCCAAGCTCAAGGCCCGCGGCTTTACTATCATTGAGCCCGAGCGCGGGCGCCTGGCTTCGGGCCGGGTGGGGCTGGGCAGGTTAGCCGACACTGACAGGATTATCGGCACCATCAAGCAGGTGCTGGGGCGGCGGGGCGACCTGAAAGGTAGGAAGCTGGTGGTTACCGCCGGTGGCACTCAGGAGCCTATCGACCCGGTGAGACATATCACCAACCCTTCATCGGGGAAGATGGGCTACGCCATCGCCGAAGCCGCCAGGGATAGAGGAGCTGACGTCAAATTGGTCACCGCACCCACCTCCCTTCTACCGCCGGCGGGGGTTGAGATTATTTCTGTAAAAACTACTTTGGAAATGCAAAAAGCGGTAGCCAAAGCGGTAAAGCAAGCCGACGCCCTGATTATGGCGGCGGCGGTGACCGACTACCAGCCCAAAACTACGGCCAAGGATAAGATTAAGAAGGATACGCCTGAGCTGAAGCTGGAGCTGGTGAGGACGCCCGATATTCTGGCCGAGGTCAAGGGTAACTTTATCAAGGTCGGTTTTGCCGCCGAGAGCAACGACATCATCGCCAATGCCGAAAGGAAGCTGAAGAATAAAAAGCTGGATATCATCGTGGCTAACGATATTACCGCCGCCGACAGCGGCTTCGGCGTTGACACCAACCGAGTCATCATCATTGACAAAGAGGGCGGTGTGGAAAAACTGCCCCTGATGAGCAAGCGAGAGGTGGCCGATAAGATACTGGACGGGGTGGTGGGGTTGGTGGGGAAGAGATAAGCGAGAAATGGCTGACAAATATAACCAGGTAATTAGGCCTACATCCATAGTGTCAAAGGAAGCATTTGGAACGCACACAGCAATTAAAGGACGCACAAATGTCTACGAGCATATGTATGAGATTGCAAAGGAACATGTAGGGCTTGCCAGGGATAGAGCGGGAGAAACAATAGATGACATGCGAGCTGAGATAAAGGAGTCGATGATTAGCTTAGTTTTCGCTCACGCGTGTTTAGAGACCTACATTAACACTCGCGGCTATGATGTACTGGGAGACAAATATAATCCGCACTGGGATTGGCTTGATAAATGGAACAAGGTGGGGCTCGCGCTTAGCAGAGGGAACTTGACTTCGATTTTTGCTGACAAAAAAGAGCCTTATCGTTCATTTGAAGAGTTGAATGAACTTAGGAATAAGCTTCTTCATTTCAAGGGGCATTTTACAAATATGCGTAAAACGAAATACGCTCGGACTGAAGGAATGATAAACTGGTGTAATTGTAAAAAGGCTGAGTGGGCTTGTACTGTAGTACAAGCAATGGTGAAAAAGTTGTGCGATAGCATAGGGGATAATTACCCCGATTGGTTGAAAGAGGGAGAGTAAAAAGAGAGGGGGCAAAGCCCCCTCTCTTAAAAATCATGAAAGGTAATCATGGCGGAAACACCAAAATCTGACATGCCCAAGGCCTATGAGCCGCAAAGGGTAGAGCGTAAGTGGTATAAGTTCTGGCTGGAGAAGGGCTATTTCCGGGCCGAGATTGACCCCAAGAAGAAGCCCTTCGTCGTCATCATGCCCCTGCCCAACGTCACCGGCGGGCTGC
>CAYNFV010000019.1:0-17790 GCA_964396645.1 uncultured Dehalococcoidales bacterium | reverse complement strand
GAGTTGCCGGTAACGAAGTCGTGCTTAAATATAATATCCCGCCTTCAGTAGGTGCTCCGCATCAGGAGACTCTCGTAGTTCCCCCTATTGTACACTATGGTGGGCGGTACAGGACTTGAACCTGTGACCTCTTGCGTGTGAAGCAAGCGCTCTAACCACTGAGCTAACCGCCCGAAATCGTGCCTAGCTTGACCTCAAACCCGACAAAAATCCGACAAAGCAAGAGGTCCATCAGCGAACATCTTAAGACCTTATACCTCCCACTCCGCTCTGGCTTGAATTATATATACTAGCATTCCGGTGGTCAAGCTACTCGCCTCATTTGCCGACTCGGCATCCCTAACCACCAATGGTAGCACTGTGTGGCAACTGGGGTATTCCGCCAGCAACATTTATGGTTTCACCGCTAACGAATGCCGAAAGCTCTGATGCCAGAAATAAGGCGGCTCCGGCGATATCCTCCGGAGTACCTACTCTCTGCATGGGTACCTCTTTTTTAGCAATCTCGGCAAAATAGGCATCTTTATCCGCGATGTCCTTAGTTACGGGCTCCCAGAATGGCGTGCGGACGGGTCCCGGTAGAATAGCGTTCACCGAGATATTGAAAGGGGCCAATTCAAAGGCCAGGTTATAGGTTAACCCCAGCACCCCGGCCTTGGCCGAATGATAATGGACCACGGAAACGGCCGGGTGGACCGCCCCTAAAGAAGAGATATTAACAATCTTGCCGTATTTATTTTTCTTCATGTGAGGTACAACCGCCTGGCAGCACAAAAAGGCACTCTTCAGGTTCAGGTTTAGAGACCTGTCCCACTGCTCTTCACTCACCTCAGCCAGAGAGCCTTTAGGGTCAGGTACTCCTCCGGCATTATTGACCAGAATGTCAATTTTCCCGAACTTGCTGATGGCCTTGCCCACCATATCCTGTACCTGACGGCTAACGGTGACATCGCATGATACAAAAATCCCCTCCCCACCCTTTTTCGAGAGCTCCTCGGCTGTTTTCTTGCCTTCTCTGGCGGCAATATCGGCGATAACAACCGAGCAACCTTCCTCGGCGAATTTGAGGGCTATACCCCTGCCGATTCCCATGGCACCACCGGTAATAATGGCAACTCTATCGGTAAGTAACACCTTCTGCCTCCTTAGAGTATTTTCCCTATCGATTTGGTCAGCTTGTATGTTATACTATCTCACTGCGAGGGTTTGTAGACAATGTTAGCGGTTACCGGGGCTACGGGTCAAGTAGGAGGCAGGGTCGCCGCCCGTCTGGCCAAGCTGGGACGAAAACAACGGCTCATCGTCCGTGACCCGGCACGGGCACCGAAGCTGCCCAATGCCGAGGTAGTGACGGCTTCCTCATATGGCGATGCGGTGGCTATGGGCCGGGCTTTGTCCGGTGTGGACACGCTGTTCCTGGTTTCGGCACAGGACCGTATGGGGGCCATTTTGCGTAGCTACGCCGAGAAAGCTCCTAACCTGACCTACGACCGCACCAGGCAGCAGCTGACGGCGGTTGACGTGGCGGCGGCGGTAGGTGTCCGGCGTATCATTTACCTATCATGCCTAGGTGCAGCGGCGGACGCAACATTCATTCTGGCACATGACCACTTCTATACTGAGGAGCATATACGCGCGCTTGGTATACCCTTCACCTTTCTGCGGATGAGCCTCTATACCGAAAATGTACCGCTACATGTCTCAGACGACGGTGCTGTAAGGGCGCCCGCCGGCGAAGGGCGCGCTGCCTGGGTCACTCGTGATGACCTTGCCGATGTAGCTGTTGCCGTTATGACGGAAAACGGACACGAAGGGTGTAGTTATGATGTCACCGGCCCGGAAGCACTCACCATGGCAGAGACCGCCGAGCGGTTGTCTGCCGCCACAGGCCGGAAGATAACCTACCAAGCGCAGACTCCCCACGAGGCAAGGACTACGCATAAGACAAGTGGCATGGACAAGTTCGAGGCTGAGTATATAAGGTTGACGGGTAGCGGGCTGGACGACTATGCCGTCGAGGTCTGGGTCAGCCACTTCCTGCAAATAGCCACCGGCGAACTGGCCACCGTCAGCGACACCATCCCCAGGCTGACCGGACACCCGGCGCAGTCGCTGGCTGACTACCTGGAAAAACACCCTGAAAGTTATCGGCATCTCCTGGCCCCTTAATACCACCTGTGTACTGGCTGAGTGTGCCAGGGTTATATGTGAAATGAATGGCGATAAAACGTGCCTGAGGAGGAAAAACCATGGCTCACGGTTATATGGGCAAGATGCTAAGAGTAGATTTATCCAGGAATGAGCTTAGGGATGAGCCGCTTGATGAAAAACTGGGGCGTCAGTTCATCGGCGGTTATGGCATTGGCGCCAGGACTATCTTCAGTGAGCAGAAGGCTGGCGTCGACCCTTTAGGGCCGGATAATATTCTGGGCATTCTGACCGGCCCGTTTACCGGCACCCAGGCCATTTCGGGCACAAGGTTCACCGTGGTCGGAAAATCGCCCTTGACCGGGTGCTGGGGTGACGCCAATTCGGGTGGTTATTTCGGTGCTTACCTGAAATTTGCCGGCTATGACGGCTTGTTCTTCACCGGCATAGCAGAAAAGCCGGTTTACCTCTTCATTGATAACGGCAAAGCCGAGTTGAGAGACGCCGCTAATCTCTGGGGTAAGGACAGTTACCAGACTGAAGATAAGTTAAAATCTGAATTGGGCAGTGATGTAGCCGTGGCTTGCATCGGCCAGTCGGGGGAAAAACTATCCCTCATCGCTAGCATTATCCACGACCACGGTCACGCTGCGGCTCGCTCGGGTCTGGGCGCCGTTATGGGCTCGAAGAGGCTCAAGGCGGTGGCGGTGAAAGGCAAAATGAAGGTGCCGGTTGCCGATGAAAAGAGAACTAAGGAATTAAGAAAAAAGTACCTGGGTGAACTGAAGGGTCCCCTTGACAAGCTGAGTAAGTTCGGGACGACGTTCGTTACAGTTTCCTCAATAGAGAGCGGGGATTCGCCGGTAAAAAACTGGGGAGGGGTAGCCGTAGTTGATTTTCCCGATGCTAAACCCATCGGAGACGAGGCCGTAAGAGCCCACTGGTTGAAGAGGGTCAGCTGCTATCTATGTCCTATCGGGTGTGAAGCGATTATGAAGGAAGGGACGGGGGAATATAAATATCAGGCAGGTTGCCACAGACCCGAATATGAGACATCGGCTATGTTTGGCAGCGATTGTCTCAACAACAATGTTGAATCAATAATTAAGGTAAACGACATCTGTAACCGCTATGGGATTGATACCATCTCTGCCGGCGCCATCATTGCCTTCGCCCTGGAATGCTATGAGAAAGGGCTCATCAATAAAAAGGACACCGATGGTATTGAAATGACCTGGGGAAACCATAGAGCCATAGTGGCCATGACCGAAAAATTGGCCAAGAGGGAAGGCTTCGGTGACATATTAGCCGATGGAGTGAAATCAGCCGCCGAGAAAATCGGCCAGGGCGCTGATAAATATGCCATACATGTTCGGGGACAGGAGGTTCCCGCCCACAACCCCATCGCCGGTTTTGCTCTAGCCACTACCTATATTACCAATGCCACCCCCGCCCGCCACACTCAAGGCTCTGAGGAACATCACATTGAAGGACTGTTACCCAAATTCGACAAGCAGTCATTCAGCGGCCGCGGGCAGGTATATAGAAGGGGCAGCAACTTCCAGCACTTCCTGATGTGTTCCGGGTTCTGTCTCTTCGTGCACGGCGCCTTACCCCATGTTGACGCTGTCATCGAGTTTATGAGGGCCGTTACCGGCTGGGACGTAACCATAGACGAACTTGTATTAACCGGCGAGAGAATCGGCAACCTGCGGCAGGCTTTTAACATTCGCGAAGGGATTAGCCCCCTGCCCTACCAAATCTCAGGCAGGCTACTGGGCAAGCCGCCGCTAGAAGCGGGACCCCTGGCCGGGGTTACCGTTGATGAAGAAACCATGGTCAGGGAATACCTTGAGGCCATGGACTGGGGCCAGAAAACAGCCCGACCCAGTAATAAGAAGTTAAAGGAACTCGGGCTGGAGGATGTTGCCCAAGAACTCCGCTCATAGCCAACTCAAGCATATTAGTAAAAGGAGGTAATATCATTAATGAACAGCCTTGAGGGTCAGGTCGCTATAGTCACCGGAACTGCCAGCAAGAGGGGCATGGGGCACGCCATCGCTCTGCGACTGGCCAGGGAGGGAGCTAATGTGGTCATTATCGATAAATATGCGGCACCCCAGAGCCTTTTCCCCGGTGACGAGGGGTGGGGTGGACTGGAGGCTGAGGTTGCCGAGATAGAAACCCTGGGCAGGGAAGCCGTGGCTCTGGTTTTAGACATAAGCAATAGCCAAGATGTTGATTCAATGGTAAAGAAAACCCTGGAAAGGTTCGGCAGGATTGATATCCTGGTGCATTGTGCCGCCATTCGCGGCCCGGTGGGAAAGCCAGCCGTCGAGCTTTCCGAGAAAGAATGGCGGGCTATCCTGGACGTCAACACCACCGGTTCTTTTCTCATTTCGAAGGCGGTGGCCAAGAGCATGATTGCCCGGGGCGAGGGCGGCCGGATTGTGCTTATAGCCTCAATGGCGGGGACGCACGGCGTCACCGGGAGCGTCGCCTACAGCGTCTCTAAATACGGTGTCATCGGGCTGGTGAAGACGCTGGCCCTGGAGCTGGGGCCGCATAAGATAAACGTTAACGCCATTAATCCCGGCGCCTTCGTCACTAACCTCAGGGACGAAGCCTTTGCCAAAATGGCCAAGGAGCAAGGCATCAGCTGGGATGAGGCCAGGGAGAAGGACCAAAAGAAGATGGGCACCCTTATACCGCTGGGGCGGCTCGGTAACACTAAAGAGGTCGCCGACCTGGCCTATTTCCTGGTTTCTGATATGTCCACCTATATTACCGGAGAGGCCATCGGCATCAGCGGCGGTCTCATCTAAAATAGCTCTATCAAGGGCAGTTATATGGACGCGATATTTGACTTTGTTAAAAACTTCACCAAGACAAGGTATGAGGATATCCCTGGCCCGGCGCTAGAGGCGGCCAGGAAGGAAGTCCTGGATAGCCTGGCCACAGCCCTGGGCGGTTCGTCACAGGCGGGCGTCGGGGAACTGGTGGAAATGGTCAAGGAGTGGGGGGGTAATGAGCAGAGCACCGTTATCGCCTACGGGATTAGGTGCCCGGCCCCGAACGCGGCCCAGGTCAACGCTACCATGACGCACGCCCTGGACTATGATGATGGCCACCCGGTGGCGCAGGTGCATATCGGCTGTGTGGCTGTGCCCACCTGTTTTGCCGTGGCTGAGCGGATGGGGGGGATAAGCGGCCGGGAGTTCATCGCGGCCCTGGCGCTGGGGGCTGACTTCCTGGCGAGACTGGGGCTGGCCAGCCGGCCGGGAGGGAGCTTGATAGAATCGGGCTGGCACCCCACTGCCCTCTACGGCTACCTGGGTGCCGCCGCTATGGCGGGAAGAATAATGAAGCTTGACCAAGAAAGAATAGCTAACGCCATAGGCATTGCCTATCACCAGTGTGCCGGTAATTCCCAGTGTGTTAATGACGGCGCCCTGACCAAGAGGATGGGGCCGGGGCTGGCGGCAAAGGGAGGCATTACCGCCGCCCTCATGGCCGAGAGGGGGATTACCGGTGCCAAAAACATCCTTGAGGGTGAATACGGCCTGTTTGCCCAGTACCAGGGGGGAGACTACGATGCCAAAATCCTGACCGAGAACCTGGGTAAGAGGTTTGAGGGAGCCAACATAGGCGATAAACCCTATCCCTGCTGCGGATTCAGCCACCCTTTTATTGATGCCGTGCTCTTATTAAAGTCCAAACACGATATAGAGGCTGACCGGATACAAAGCATTACCGCCTACGGCGGCGAGTCAGCCTATGAAATATGCGCGCCCCCGGAGGTAAAGTGCACTCCACGGAATACCGTCGATGCCCAGTTCAGCATACCCTGGGCGATAGCCACCGCCCTGGTTAAAGGCAGTGTCGGTGTGGAAGACTTCACCGAGGAAGCTATTAAAAGGAAGGACGTCCTTAAAGTTTCCCAAAAGGTAAGCGGCGTCTTAGACCCTGAAATGAGTCGGCATGGGGTCGGTCCGGGCCGGCTAAAAATAGTGATGGAAGACGGCAGGGAGTACACCGAGGAGGTGGAACACTGCCTGGGCAGTATCGAAAGGTCGATGACATTCGAGGATTGTGCGGCCAAGTTCCGGGAGTGTGCTGCCGGCTCTATCAAGCCGCTAACCGATGATACGGTTAGCACGGTTATAGAACTTATCGGGCGGCTTGATAGGCTGGATGATGCCACCGAGATTATCCGGCGGCTGGGATAACGATACCCCCTCTATTTACCGATATATTTCAGGGCATTTCTAGCCGCAATCCGGCCGGAATTGACGGCGAAGCCGAGAGTCGTCCCCGAGGCCGGCAGGTAGCAGTAACTGTCCCCGTAGAGCCCGCCGGCATCTATCCCGACCGCATAGAGACCGGGGACAATCATTTCCTTCTCATCAACCACCTCCATGCGGTGGTTGATCTTGATGCCGCCGAGTGTCCCCAGGAAGACGGTGTAGGCCTTCATCGCGTAGAATTTCGGCTTCTTTATCGGCCAGAGGTATTTCGGCTCCTTGGCAAAGCCTTCATCACGACCGTTTTCACAGAAGCGGTTATACTGGTCAACGGTTGACTTAAGGACGGATGGCTTCACCTTTATCTGCCGGGCCAGCTCTTCTATAGTGTCGGCAACGGCTATATCCGGGTTCTTTTTCCCCAGGGCCACCTTCAGGTCTCTATCAAAGTTGACCAGGCGAGTGCCGGGCAGGTTCTTGTTGGAGACGCCCTTCTCAATGCCGTGTTCCACCATTTGCTCCTTGGCGGCATCGTCGAATATTGTGTAGCTGTAGCCCTCTTTCAGCCGGGCGGAGGCGTTACCCTCGAAGGTATCGTTAAAGGCAACGGACTCATCGCAGAAACGCTCTCCCTGCTGATTGACCCAGAGGAAGGGCTGGAGGCAGGCGCATTCGACGTGTCCCAGCATCCGGACTCCCGGCCCCATAGGGCCTACCCGGAATAAGTGCAGGGTACCCATGCCTTCTTCCGCCGCGCCGACTTCCCAGGCCATACGGATGCCGTCCCCTTCCTTATCATAGTTACGGATGGGAATCGCGTTAACCCCCAGGTCATAACCGGTATATTTCTTAATCCACTCCTCGTTGTTGGCGTAGCCACCGCTGGCGACGATGACAGCCCTAGCCTCGATTGGCTCCGGCTTGCCCTCTTTTTCGGTGATGACGCCGCTGATACGCTCCCCTTTTCTCACTATCTTTTTAACCGGCGTGGCTAACCTGACATCAACGCCCTTTTCCCGACACCGGCGGGTCAGGGTCTTAATCATGGGCGACCCCATCGCCCCAAATGGCCCTTTCAGGCAATGCAGCGTCCGCCAGCCGTCCGGTATGTTGGTTATCGCCTCGGTGAACTCAACCCCCCGACTCTGTAGCCAGCTGATAGTGGCCGCCGATTCGTCGATAAAAGCCCGGATTAGGCGCGGGTTGGCCCGCCAGTGGTTATATTCCATTACGTTCCTGAAGGCCTGCGCCCGGGAGTAGTTCATATACATCGGGCGCTGCATTTCACTCTCCACGGCGAACATCCCCTCAGCGAAATTGGAGCTTCCTCCCATGTGGCGCCTCTTCTCAAAAAGGACGACCCTGGCGCCCCCTTCAACCGCGGTCAGGGCAGCCGCTAGTCCGGAAGCCCCACCACCAACCACGACGACATCGTAATTTTTGTTTCCGTCACTTCCCGTCTTCATTTTTCCTCCTTTATGAAAAAATTTTTACCTTCAAACAAACACACCGGCGCCTAAAAGCTCGACAAACTCTTCATCAGTCATGCCCAGTATCTCAGTGCAAACATACTCCGTGTGTTCACCAAGGCGGGGGCTGGGCATGCGGGCCTGTGCCGGCGTTTTTGACAGCTCAAAGCCCTGCCCCAGATGGGTAAACAATCCCATATCGGGATGCTCCAAAGGCCAAAAGAGCTTGCGCTGCCTCAGTTGAGGGTCATCGTAGATATCAGCCGCATTCTTGACCACGCCGGCGGGCACACCGGCTGACTGCATTTTAGCCATCACCTCTTCCGGCGTAAGGTTAACCGTCCAGCCGCTTATTAATTCGTTGATTTCATCCTCGTTCTGCTTTCTGCCGGATAGCGTGCTGAACCGCGGGTCGTCTGTGTATTCAGCCCTGCCCATCACCCGGCACAGGCTGGCCCACTGCTCATCGCTAAACACGGCTATGGTGCACCAGCGGTCATCGCCCTTGCAGGGATACACGCCTTGGGGGGTGGCGTGGGGGTGGGAGTTGCCCATTCTGGTTGGTTCCCGACCGCTTGAAATGTATTCCAGGATAGCCGGCATGATAAAGTAGAGCGTCGTTTCAAACTGTGATAGATCGAGCAGTTGGCCCTTCCCCGTCTTATTGCGGTAATCGAGGGCGGCAATCAGAGCCGCCGAGGCGAAACGCGGAGAGATGCAGTCGGTATAGGCGGAGACGCCAACCGGTAGCGGCCCCCCATCCGGCCAGCCGATAAAATTGGGTAGGCCGGCCATAGCCGCCAGTATCATGCCAAAGGCTGGTTGTTGAGCATAGGGGCCCCAGGAGCCAAAACCGCTCTGCCGCAGCATAATGATGTCGGGCTTGACCTTTTTTAGCTCCTCATAGTCCAACCCCCACCCCTCCATCACCCCGGGGGTGAAGTTGTCCATGACAACGTCAGACTCAGCCACCAGCCTCTTGGCTACCTCCAGGGCTTGAGGTTGCTCCATGTTAAGCGCCAGGCTGAACATGTTGGCGCTGAAATGATTGAAGTAGCCGCTGCGGTCCAAGCCGGGCTGGTCATCCTTATAGGGGGCCGATATTCTCAGGGTGCAGGGGTGCTGGCTGCTCTCCACCCGAATCACGGTTGCCCCGTAGTCGGCGAAGTATTTCATGGTCAGTGGGCCAACTATGGCCCAGCCGAAACCGGCTATCCTCAAGCCGCTGAACACGCTTTTAGCCTCCATTTCCCGTTATACCCCTTCTAGATAACCCCGGCCTGTTTTAAGGCAACCAGCTCTTTTTTGGCGAGCCCTACCTCGCCATAGATTTCTTGGTTGTGCTCGCCGATGAGGGGTGCCCTGAACCGGGTAGCGCAGCTTCCTTCAGAAGACTTAACAAACTCTCTGGGATAAGTGATTTTAGTATCTAACTCGGGGTGTTCTATTTCCACCCAGAAGTTTCGGGACTCAAGCTGGGTATCACTGAGCAGGTCGGCCATGCTGGATAGGGGGCAGATGGATATCTGCCTTTTTACCGCCTCCCGGGCAATCTCTTTTTTGGTGTGCGCTAAAAAGAACTCTTCTATCGGCTGGGAAATCCGGTCAACTACATCCTGGCTGACTTTGAACATGTCCAGGTTCTCCCAGTCAACGGAGTGCAGGTATTGGTTAGCCATGCCTTCGCTGTCCATCCAGCTCACCAGCTCGTGGAAGTTCTTGGCCCCGGCCCGGCCGCCTACCATGAAGAAGAAGACATAGCCGTCCTTACATTGCCAGACCTGCCGCTGGGTTGAGTTGACCGTCCAGCGAAAAGCCCCCGCCCGTTTTAAGGTCACCCCGCTCAGCTCCCAGAGCGGTATGGCATTGGCTAAAAACCAGGCAGCGCTCTGTTGCCTTGATATATCTACTTGCTGTCCTTCGCCGCTCATCTCCCGGTGGTAATAGGCAATCATCGTCCCCACGGCGGCATCGGCTCCAGCGTGAAGACAGGCCTGAGGCAGGCTCATCTGCACCGGGGGGCGGTCAGGGTCGCCGGTCTGGTAGAGGATACCGGACATACCCATAATCACGATATCCGAGGTCTGGTAGTCCCTGTAGGGCCCGGCCTGACCGAACGGCGTAATCGAGGTCAGGATTATCCCCTTCTTAATACTGTTAAGCGCGGCGTAGCCCAATCCCAGACTGTCCATAAATCCGGGGGGGAATGACTCAATGATGAAGTCCGCCGTCTTGACTAACTCTTTAAGTATTTCTTTGCCGTCAGTTGATTCAATGTCCAGGGTGATACCCCTCTTATTTGAGTTGTAGGCAAACCAGTAAAGGCTTTTCTCCGGGTGGGGGGTGTCAGCCCAGAAAGGCCCCCTCTGGCGGGAAGGGTCGCCCCCGGGCTTCTCAACCTTGATTACGTCAACACCGAGGTCGGCCAGGATTTTGCCGCAGAGAAAGCCGTTTTCGTCAGTTAGGTCTAACGCCCGACAACCGCTTAACACGAGCCCCTTCTAAGCCTTCCTTTTTGCTCTCAGGTCACTACGGAGGTCTTCGATAACTGATTTCAAATCGGCTTCAGGTGGGTAGACTCTGTCAAAGCCCAGCTTCTTGAATTTCTTCTCGACTTCTCCGAAGTCCTGCCTGCCCACCCCGAGGACACCGCCGATATAGAGGATTAAACCCTCAAGTCCGGCTTGCTTACACTTCTCTTTGAACCCTCTTAAGTCCAGCTCAGCCATGCCATAGAGTGAAGTCATTAAGATAGCATCGGCTTTGGTTTCCTTAGCCACTTCAATGAACTCTTCCGGCGGCACCTGCATACCCAGTTCGACGACATTGAACTCGGCATCCCTCAGGGCGCGAGATAAGATTTTAGTGCCGATGACATGGGCATCCATGCCTACCGTTCCCGTTATCACCGTGGCTTGTTTTTTCATTACGTCTCCTTGTCGAGAACTCATCTAGCGGCGGGAGCGCCGACTATTCTCCCCTTACTAAGGGCCCATAAGTCCTCAACCGCCGCCTGGTAGTCCAGCTTCCTGCCCTCGGCTCGCTCCCTCTCGGCTATCTTTTCGCGATGGAACTCCTTGATTTCATCCGGTATGGGCAGATTGCCGAACTCAAGGTAGCGACAGGCTCCGGTAACATCCTTGACGCCGAGCACCCTGTCTTTGATATTGATATTAGGACTGAATGGCGAATCAATCACGCCGGCTTCAACCCCCTTTATCGAGCCAATGACGATATCGCCATCGCCAAGCTCCAGGAGCTTATCAACTATTGCCCTCACCTCCGTCTCGGTCAGCTTCTCTTCTGTGGCCACACCGTCAACCTCAAATTTAATCTTTTGCGTCCGCACCACATTCAAAATCCAGTTTGCCGATTCATAGCTGAGGGCGTGGCTCTCCCTGGTGGCTACACCGGCTCCTTCATCAATGGTTCTGACGAATACCGCCTCTGCCTCAGCCAGTGCCGCCACCATGGCCGTATAGTTGAGGTAGGCGAATGCCCCACCCATACCCTGCGGAACCGGGAAAAGGGGAATCTGATTGGTCAGTATCCCCGGAACGACGACGTCCTTATAGCCAAATTTAGCCAGGTACTCCCTCATCAGCCTTGGTGTTAGCCTCATCCAGGCTATGTCCTGCGCCATATGTCCCAAACAGTGGGTCTGGGGCATTATGCTTTTAACCCCCTGCTCGGCAGCGACCAGAGTGTCAACAATGATACAGGCTATATTGACACTGAAGGGGAAGACGCCAGAGGGTATAAGTCCATGGATATCCGTAGTTATTTTGCTGCCTCTTTCGGTATAATATCCAGCCAGCCTGTTCGTATACTGGCTGCGTTCAAAGCATTCTTCCAGGGTGGTTTTTTTCTCGTAGCTACCAAATTCAAAGAGTGAGCTCTTTCCCGCCGCCGTCATACCTGAGGCAAGGGCAATCTCCATGGCCAGTTTGCCGGCCCCCCTGGGGACAAAGGCCGCCTCAACGCTTTCAACCAGCTTCCTGGTATTCTTCACACCGTAGTTAACGATGGGATAGCCGTTGAGCATAGGGCGGCCCGTCTTGATGGACTCCTCCAGGGCCTGTTGAGCCTTATCGAACTGTAACAGGCGGGTGTAGCTATCAATGGTCACCGGGATGTGGCGTATGCCCGCCTCCACCAGCGTTTTAACCAGGGCAATCTCATCCTCAAGGACAGGGGTACCGGCTCTGGGCCAGATGAGGGTTTTGCCTTCCTGGCGCGCTTTTTCGGTCACCTTCATGAAGTTTTTGCTTTCCGGCAAACCCCGCT
This sequence comes from uncultured Dehalococcoidales bacterium, assembly GCA_964396645.1. Taxonomy (GTDB): domain Bacteria; phylum Chloroflexota; class Dehalococcoidia; order Dehalococcoidales; family BS750m-G39; genus E44-bin88. Next base: position 5,642 of record CAYNFV010000019.1, on the reverse strand, counting down.
GATATTCTACCGCCTCCTCAAGGTCCACCTCCTTACCCGTTGGCCATTGGGTCAGCACCCCCTCACGCATTTCCAGGAAGCGGTCTTCGTCAATACGCTTTTGTTTGACCCTGATTTCCATTATTTCCTCCGAATCCGCAGACGGTCTAGCTCTAGATTACTTCCTCGTCTTTCAGTTTGGCTATCTCTTCCCAGCTGTAACCGAGGATATTCATCAGCACCTCTTCCGTATGCTGACCGAAATTTGGCGCACAGCTCTTAATCTGGGCCGGCGTCTGGCTGAACTTGATGGGTATGCCTATCATCTTGACCTTGCCCAGGGTAGGATGGTCAACGTCGGTAATATAGTCATTAGCCAACACCTGCGGGTCTGAGGCAAGTTCGGTCAGCTCAAGGACAGGGGAAAAGGCGATGCCCTTCCCCTTGGTTTGCAGAATAGTTATCCATTCTTCTCTGGTCTTGGTTTTGAATACCTTCTCCAGAGTAGCAGCCAGCTCCAGAAAGTTATCACGCCTGTCTTTGGCGGTGGCGAATCTGGCGTCCTTTTCCAGATTTTCGATGCCCAGGGCAAGGCAGAAGTCGTGCCAGAACCGGTCGGACTGGGGCTCGGCCAAAAGCAGCCATTTCCCATCGGCACACTGGTAGTGATTGGCCAGCGGGTTTTTAAGCGTCTTTCTTGAAGGCTTTGGCATCGGGCGCCCGCGCAGCAAGGCCACGTTGATGTTGTAGGCCTGCATGTGTATTCCGGAGCCGAGTAGAGACACCTCAACCTCCTGCCCGCTTCCCTGTCTGTCTCGAGCCGCCAGTGCGGCTAGTATGCCGTTTACCAGCAGGGTCCCCGTCATCTGGTCAAATATCGCCCCGGCCAGCTGCAGTGGGGGGCCATCCGGCTCACCGACAGTACCCATTATCCCCGAGCGTGCCTGAGCGATGGTATCGAAAGCGCGCTTATCACTCTCGGGCCCCAGAGAGCCGTAGCCCGTGGCCACACCGTAAACAAGCTTTGGGTTATGCTTCTTGAGGGTTTTATAATCTATGCCCAGGTCATTAATGGCCGAGTGAGAGTAGTTGGTGCAGAATACGTCTGATAGTGCTACCAGACGATATAGCAGCTCTTTCCCCTTTTTCTTCTTTAAATCCAGCGTCATGCTCTTCTTGTTTCTATTGGCGGTTTCGAACAGGATGTTGGTGCCGTCGGGCATTATCATGCCTCGACCAAAGGTGGATGACATACCCCGGACCGGGTCTCCCTTGACCCTGTCTTCTATCTTGATTACCTCAGCCCCCAGGTCACCCAGCATGTAGCCCGCCGAGGGAGCACTGAGATAGCCACCACACTCCAAAACTCGAATGCCTTCCAGCGGCCCGGCCATAAAAGAGCCTCCTTTGTTAGTAGCTAGCTAAACAGTTCTGAAGTTTATGAGCGCAAGGGCACCAGCCAGCGCAGCAATTTTAGCTCATCCGGGGTGGGTTTGGCTAGCTCTTCAACCCTATCGGCCAGCTTCAGGGGCCAGCCGCAGTTGTCCTGCACCTGTTTTATCCTGTCTTCCAGGCTTGGTATTTCGGGGTCAGGCAAACAGGCTGCCAGGCGCAGTTCCGCCTTGCCGTTTGGTTTGGTGAAAACGCCCATGGTCGATATCACCTTGGTTACCCTGTCACCCGGGCAGGTAATGTAGGGCAAAGTTTCGGGGAAGCGGTCTTTTGATTGATTGAGGATTACGAGCACTTCCCGGGCATTGGCGGCATCGTTGGCTCCCCCGGAGCCAACCAGAAACTGACCTTCGGCGGTTGTGGTGGAGTTAAGGTTTCCGTTTCGGTCAATCTGCCCGGCACCGAGCACACTGAGGCATTTATTGTTCCTGCCACCAACAAATACCCCGTGGGTGGTTAGGGTATCGGTCAACATTCTTGAACTGTATACCCCGGCGATGCTCTGTATAGCTAGCTCCGCCGGTTGGGGCTCGTAGCCAATCTGCCCGTTGCCGGTGATAAGCCCCAGTTCATACCCTTTAGCTTTGAGCTGATGATAGGCCAATAACACGGCCACGGCTCGGGAGCCGGCCCCGATGAGGATGTTCCTGTGTTTGCTTTTCAGCACACTCCTGGTTATCTCCCTGGCGGCCACGAGCAGCATCATTTCTTCGGGGCTATACTCCGGTTTTGGTTCGGGGGCGGATTTTACCGGAAAATGGGGAAATTCAGCGCCCCTGGTAGTTATCCGCTTAAGGGCTTTTACCCTCCGGCTACCCAGTTTATTCAGGTAATCTGTCGGCGTGGCGCAGTCTATTACCCACTCCTTTATCCAGGCATCAAGCTTCTGGCTGCTAGAAAATGCACGGTGCAACTCTTCCAGAAACTCGGTATCGGCTTCATAGGCGTTAAAGCCGCTTATCCCCGGGTCAGCCATGGAAAAGGGGTGAAGCCCTAAAGGGGCTACCGATACCGCCTTAACGATATGGCCGGGTATCTTTACCAATGGGGCATATTTCTTGATAAAATCAGCCGGCACAATCTTCTCCACGGTAACCAGCACCCCACCGCTGGCCAGGGGCCCCCAGAGGTCATCGCCATAGGGAACAGGCAAAATGGTATTCCCCTGCTCATCGGCAACGCACCCGTGAACTATGGAGATATCAGGGTTAATCGCTTTCACCAGGCCTGCCTTTGCCTCACCCCCGAAGGGGTCATCAATCTCCCGGAAGGACCCTTTGTTCTCCAGCGCCATAGTGCTCCGGGCAATAGAACGGGTCGGCATGAAGCTAACGCCCAGCGCTCCCGCCATCAGCCCCTGCTGGAGGGAACAGAGCGACCAGTTTTCCAGCTCGACGCTCTTTTCTGCCCAGACTTTCTGCATTATCTGGCTGGGGCGTCCTGAGGTCGAGATGTCGGCGCATGCGGAGAAAATCAGCTTCTTAACCAGCTGGCAGTGGAGGAGGTTCAGGGCATGACCTGATACCGTGCTTTGAATCAGCACGAAATTGGGGGTTTTACCATAGTATTGTCGGATAATCTCACAGATGGCGGCGCTGGGGCCTCCTATGCCGCCGGCAAGGTGTAACCTCATCCCTGGTTTCAGGTAGCTTTTGACCGCTTCCTTGAGGGGTAAAAGCTTGCTTTCCGGCCCCCGCTTAGAGCCGCTAACGTCACTCATGTCCATCATTATAGCACAGCCGAGCGCGGTGCCCATATTATTCCTCTTTAGAGACCGTTTGTAAGAACCACTAAAATGGATTACAATTGAAACAACCAGTTGCTGACAAAAATCGTTTGTTCTGGAAACTACACCATATCTACGGAGGATGCCAATGAAATACAAGAATATCATCTACGAGAAGAGTGGTTATATTGCCCGCATCACATTGAACCGCCCCAAAACATTGAACGCCATGTGCCCGGAGCTCAGCGACGATATCAGCCGGGCGATAAAAGAAGTCAACGAGGATGACGAGGTAAAAGTGGTCATCTTTAAGGGGGCTGGCCGTGCTCTTAGCGCCGGAGCCGACCTGACTAAGGTCGGTTTCGTTTACGGCTGGAAGGAACCCAAGCCGGGAGAGAAAGGTCGCCGTCCCAGTCTGAGAGTGCGTCTGCACTTCGATAAGCTTACCTTCTGGGAACAGGCCCAGGAGCTGTTGCTCTGCCACAAGCTGACTATCGCCCAGGCGCACGGTTACCTGCTCGGTGCCTCATTAGACCTGTTCCTCAATTGCGATTTTATTATTGCCTCTGAAGACTGTAAGCTCGGTCATGTTGAGGAAAGGCTGGGCTTGGGCGGCAACACTATCTCGCCAATTCTGGTACTGCGGTGCGGCTTGACCCGAGCCCTGGAGCTATCTATTACCGGCAAAATGATTGACGGTAAAGAAGCCAGCCGAATCGGGCTGATAAACAGGGCCGTCCCCGCCGATAAGCTGGAAGCCGAGGTTAACGAACTTGCCGAAGGACTGGCTCACTTTCCTCGTGATGGTATTGCTCTGGGTAAGGCGTCACGGCATTTCCTCTACGACATTATGGGAGTAACCCAAGGACTTACCCATTCTTATCTACAGCATACTCTGGGAACTGAGCTTAGTTTTGAGCCTGATGAATTCAACTTCTTCAAGGAGAGGAGGGACCAGGGAGTCCACGACGCGGCCCACGGCAAGCATGATTTCTACAAAGGGCTTGATAAGTAAATACTTCTGTTCATCCGCCTGATGATTAATGTTTAGGCGGCCAGAGCTCGCGGGCTATATCATCCAGGCCCAGTTCCAGCAGCTTTCTCTGGCTTGGTTTGGTTGTTACCCGGTCCCAATCAAGGGCACCCAGATTCCAGTAGACTTGAGCCTCGATGTCTGAAGATACCCCGGCCAGGGGGCCATCCTGAAAAGGAGGCCGCCCGATTATTCTGCCGTGTACCTTGAGTTCCAGAGGATTGATACCTTCGCGAAGGTTAAAGACGTGCCTTATATTGGCAACCCTCTCGCCGCAGACGAGTAGCTCATCCAGGGAGCGGTCCCAGCCGGTCACAGCCCTCATGAAGCCCACTATGTACTTGTTGGGGTCAGCCACCGCCAGATTGCTATGCAGGCAAAGTCCGGCGGCATTGACCACATACCCCTGGAATTGAGAAGGGCCAAAACCGGCGGTATGCCGGCCGGGGGTAGCATCCATCTGGTACCTGGCCGCCGCCGGCACACCGGCAAAGGCCGGGAAATCGCACTTCGGGTCGTGCATCCCCAGTTCCTGCCCCCCGATATGGACCGCGTATTCCTCAGCTCCCTTGCCGATTCTCTCGGCGGCTAGCTTTACCCCGTCGGCGAGGACGTCACCGAAGCCCTCCCGCCGGGCAATCTTCTCGAGCATAGCAATCATAGCCCGGGAATTACCCCAGGTCAGTTCAATCCCGTCGGTATCCGCCTTGGTAATAAGGCCGTGCTCATAGCATTCCATGGCAAAGGCAATGATAGTACCCGTGGAGATAGTATCCAGTCCATAGCTGTCGCAGATGTAGCCCGCCATGGCTATCGCCTCGCTATCATTGTTGAGGCACATGGCTCCGAAAGCGGCCTGGGTTTCGTATTCCGCCCGATGAGTGCCCGCCGGGTAGTTATAGTCGCCGGCACCCTTTTTCAGTCTGCCCTTGCAGGCCGCCGGGCATCGCCAGCAGCCCGTCTTACTCGCCGCTCTGGCATCTACCAAATCCTTATTAAGCGCTGACACATCGGGCAGGTCAATGACGCCGATGCCGCCCCAGTTTTTAACCGGCGTATCGCCGCTGTGGGCTGATTCGGCGGTGTGGCTGCTGGTGCCGTACCTGTGGAAATCCTCAAGGAATGGAGAAGCCTTCATCTCGGCTATATGCTTCTGCCTCAACTTGTTGGCCGCCTCGATATCGGCAACGGGGACCTTCTGGTCTCCCTTGACCACCACTGCCTTGAGCTTTTTGGCGCCCATCACCGCCCCTAAACCAGAGCGCCCGGCAGCATCAACTCTGCGGTTCATAAGGCAGGCAACAAGAGAGAGTTTCTCGCCGGCCGGACCGATGCTGACAACCTTGGCCGCCTTACCATGTTCAGCCTGAAGCCTGTCGTCAGCTTCATAGGTAAACTTTCCCCAGAGGTGAGTCGCCTCTCTTAACTGGGCCTGGCCATTGTCAATAAAAA
>CAYNFV010000018.1:16361-17898 GCA_964396645.1 uncultured Dehalococcoidales bacterium | reverse complement strand
AGCGTGATATATCTGCATCTCGACAAACCGCGGCAAAAGCTCCCCCAGCACCGCCTGTGGACCCGGCTCGTAGATATATTCCACGTTCTGCGCCTGGGGTATGGCCGCCGGTTCGACGGGAAGAATCTGCTTCATAAACGGCTTCTGCACCATGGTCGTAATAAACTGGGTATAGCCCAGAAAGACCTGGTCCACCACCCCGTCGGTATAATCATCAATAACGATACGCGATATGGGCAGCGTGTCCAGCAGGCTGGGCTGGTCGCCGAGCTGGAAAAACTCGGCGCGGATATCGCGGTTGTGGCGCCTCATAAACTCCAGCCCCTTGCGCCCCACGGCGATAAGGGTAACCGGCACACTCTGCTCCAGGATAAAGCTCGCCGTAAGGCGGTTGATGTTGGCGTTAAGCCCCCCGCACAACCCCCGATCCGGGGTGATGTGCACTACGGCGATTTTGTTAATCGGGCGGCTCTGGAGCAGTGGATGCAGGGCTTCCGTTCCCCGGGACAGAGCCGCCAGGTCAGCCAGTACTTGACTAATTTTATCAGAATAGGGCCTGCCTGCCAAGCCGCGCTCCTGCGCCTTCCTCATCTTGAGGGTGGCAATCATCTCCATGGCGCGTGTAATCTTGGCCGTGGACTGCACGCCCTTGATGCGCCGCCTTATTAAGCGAATGTTAGGCATTATTTTTCTCTGCGGTGATTAGGTCAGCCTTATCACCAAGATACCTCGTCATACTCAAAGTTACCATTACTCAACGGACTTACTCTCCATAATCTATGAAATGTACCGGGTAGATTATACTTCTCTCTCAGTTCCTGAATCTTATTAAGCACACTCACTAACTCGAGTCCAGCAATAGGATCAAACAACATGTCCCACTGTTCCATATTAGATTTATCACCTACCAAACCAATGAAGCGCTTGCACAATTTATTATACTCAGCCAAATCTTCACTACTAAATATCCTTTCGATGTCATCATAAGTGATCCCCATACTACCCATATCCCCAGTCGTCAGCTTTGCAAGTTCATCAGCTGAGACAACTCTCCCCTTTATGAGATCTTTCACATCTACCCCTACAATCTCTAAAGTCCCTTTCTGATTTCATCCAGGGTAGCCTTAAACATCGGCGCCATCTGGAAGAACCTCTCCAGTTTATCGCAGGCGTAGTCATCGCAGTAGGCGCAGTTGACCACGCCCTTTTCCTGCCCACACTTCCTTATCTCGCAGATATTACAGTAGTTGAAGACCTTACCGGTTTCGGTCATGCAGCCGTCGCAGTTTATGTCCCCCGGCTTGAAGTCATGGTTAAATTGCTTAGTCCACTCCTCGGCGACCTCTTTCCTCTTGGCATCGTCGTTGTTCTGGGTGGCGATATACGCCCCGCATTCCAAACAGTCAATTCCGCAATAGGCAATCATTTTATCCATGACTAACCTCCTATTTTCCCTCTGTCATTCCCGTCCTGTGTCGGTGCACGGGGTAAACTCCGGCGGGAATCCAGTCCTCCTTTCTCCTCCTGTCATTCTGAG
>CAYNFV010000018.1:0-16261 GCA_964396645.1 uncultured Dehalococcoidales bacterium | reverse complement strand
AGTAAATCTGTCATTGCGAGTAACTCCCGCGCAGGCGGGAGGACGAAGCAATCTCTATAAACTCATCCCCTTCTTGAACTCGACGATTGCTTTCTTTAAAGCCTCCTCGGTCTTGTCGCTTATCTCCTTGTCTTTATTAATCGTCTTGCCGATTTCGGGGTGGTTCGCCTCCATAAAGCGGTGGAAGTTGGCCTCAAAGGCGGTGGCTTTGTCCACGGGCACGTCGTCCAGGTAGCCGTTTATGGCGGCGTAGAGGATGGTAACCTGTTTATCCAGCGACATGGGGACATATTGAGGCTGCTTTAGGACCTCGGTGATGCGCTGACCGCGCTCCAGTTGCGCCCTGGTGGCTTTATCCAGCTCGGAGGTGCCGAACTGGGCGAAGGCAGCCAGCTCGCGGAACTGGACCAACTCTAATCTCAGCTTACCCGCCACCTGCTTCATGGCCTTGGTCTGGGCGGCGCTGCCCACGCGCGATACCGAAAGTCCCGCGTTAAGCGCCGGGCGGTTGCCGGCATTAAAGAGGTCAGTCTCCAGGTACATCTGCCCGTCGGTGATGGAGATGACGTTGGTCGGTATATAGGCCGACATATCGCCCGCCTGCGTTTCGATTATAGGTAGAGCTGTCAGCGAGCCTCCCCCGTATTCGGGGGCGTATTTAGCCGCCCTCTCCAGCAGTCGGCTGTGCAGGTAAAAGACGTCGCCGGGATAGGCTTCCCGCCCCGGCGGGCGGCGCAGGAGTAAGGAGAGTTGTCGGTAGGCCCAGCCGTGCTTGGAGAGGTCATCGTAGATAACCAGGGCGTCCTTGCCTGCCTCCATAAAGTATTCGCCCATGGCGCAGCCGGCGTAAGGGGCTAAATATTGCATAGCAACAGAGTCGGAGGCGTTAGCCGCCACCACGATGGTGTGCTTCATGGCGTCGTGCTCCTCTAGTGTGGCTACGACTCTAGCCACCTTGGATGTCTTCTGCCCGATGGCGACGTAGATGCAAATGAGGTCTCCGCCCTTTTGGTTGATTATGGTGTCCAGCGTGATGGCTGTCTTGCCCGTGGAGCGGTCGCCGATGATAAGTTCGCGCTGCCCTCTACCTAAGGGAATCAGGCTGTCGATGGCTTTGATACCGGTCTGCACCGGCGTGTCCACCGACTTACGGCGGGTAACGTTGGGCGCTATCCTCTCCACGGGCATCGTCTTCTTGGTCTTGACAGGGCCTTGACCGTCCAAAGGACTGCCCAGGGCATCAACCACCCGCCCGATAAGGGCCTCGCCCACCGGCACCTCGGCGATACGCCCCGTGCAGCGCACCTCGTCCCCCTCCTTGATAGAGGTATAGTCGCCCAGGATAACGGCGGCGACGCTGTCCTCTTCCAGGTTCAGGGCAATGCCCATGATGTCATTGGGGAACTGCAGCAGCTCGTTGTATTTAGCCGCCGCCAGCCCGTAGATGCGGGCGATGCCGTCGCCGATTTCGATGACGTTGCCGACATCGACCATCTTGAGCGGCGCCCCGAACTGCTCAATCTGCTTCTTGATAACGGAAACGATGTCCTGCCCTCTTATGGTCACTTAAGCCACCTCCTTCACTTTAGTCCACCCGTGGCTAACTCTTTCTTCAGCGCCAGCAGCTGGCTGTGGGTGCTGCCGTCGAGCAGCTTGCCGCCGACCCTGGCTATCATCCCCCCCACCACCCCAGGGTCAACGCTGGCCTCGAGCACGATTTTCTTGCCCACCACCCTCCCCAGGTGCTCCTCCAGCTTTTTCTTTTCCCTAGCGTCGAGGGGGACGGCGGTAATCACCTCAGCGTGCTCGATGCCGCGATAGCTGTCGAGCAGGCGATGGTATTCATCGGCAATATCGCCTATCATAGCCAAGCGCCCCCGGCTCACCAGCAGGTAGACCAGGTTCCGCGCCAGGGGATTTATATCGCCCAGCAGCTCGGCGAGGAGCTTCTCCTTCTTATCGAAGCCCACCTTGGGGTTTTCTATAAGCGTCATAAAGGCGGCGTCTTCCCCCAGGGCGGCAACCTTCTTAAGGTCGGCTCGCCACCTGTCCAGCTCTTTCTTCTCCAGGGCAATCTCAAAGACGGCCCGGGCATAGCGTCGGGCATAAACTCTTCTGGCCACGTTGACTCCCTAAATAAACGTCTATTCCTGCTTCAGGGTTGGGGCTTCTTCCAGCACCTTGTCGATAATCTGGCGGTGGGCTTTCTTATCCAGAGAGCGGTCGATGACCTTCTCCGCCGCCGTCACCGTCAGGTCGGCGAACTCCTTGCGCAGCTCGCCGACGGCTTCGTTGCGCTCCTGCTGAATCTCGGCCCGCGCCCGGGCGATAAGGGTCTCGGCTTCCTGTTGGGCCTGCGCCTGCGCCTCTTTCCTCACCTCTTCACCGGTTTTCATCGCCCGCGCAATCACCTCTTCCCCTTCTTTGCTGGCGTCGGCAATGCGCTTGGCCGCCTCTTCCTCAGCGCGCTCCGCCTGCTGCTTAATCTGCTCCGTCTGCTCCATGCTCTCCTTCACCCGCTTTGAGCGCTCGTCGAGCATGCGCATAATGGGCTTATAGGCCACCAGGTAGAGCAGCCCGAAAAGGATAGCCACGTTGACCAGCTGTGCTATCAACGTCGGCATATTTATGCCCAGACTTTCCAGTCCTCCCATTGTTTAAACCCCCTCTGTGTCTATATGGCTATGACCGCCGCCACCACCAGACCCCCCAGGATTAGGGCTCCCAGTACGGCGGCGCCGATGATAACGCCTATAGCCAGAGGCATTCCTCCATCTTCCATAATAAAACCTCCTAAAATTTGGCTAAACAATCATAGCCAGTATGATGGCCACAATCAGCACGTAGATGCCGATTGCCTCGGCCAGGCCAGCCACCAGAATCATATTGGTGAAAATAGGTCCCCTCGCCTCGGGGTTACGGGCAATCCCCTGCAAAGCGGAGAAGCCGATAAGCCCCAGGGCGATGGCTGGCCCCAGCATCCCCAGCCCTACCGCCAGCCCTATGGCCAGCATCTTCATGACTTCAGCATCCATGCTAAAAACCTCCTTTTTATAGTTTATTTATTTGGTTTCTGGTAGTTCTTCTTCGTGAGACTCCACCGCCAGCGTCAGGAAAATAAGGGTCAAACCGCCGAAGATAATGGCCTGGATAAAGCCGATAAGCAACTCCAGCCCGTAGAAGGGTATGGCGAAGAGCCAGGGGACGAGGAAAGCGGCCACCAAAAGTAGAATCTCCCCCGCCGTCATATTGCCGAAAAGTCGGAAGGTAAGGCTCACGATACGGATAAGCTCGCTCAAAGCCTCGAGGAAACCGGTGAAGATAGTCATAGCACCGGTGACCAGCCCCTGGGCACCGGATATCACCTTGCCGCTGAATATATGGCGTACCGCCCTGAAGAACTCCTTGAAGTTGAGGAACTTGCCGATGTAGCGGCCGCCCAGCAGGCGCAGCCCGTAGAACTCGACAAAGACGAAGGAGGTCAGCGCCAGCGCCAGGGGCATATTGATGTCGGTGTTGGCCGCCCTGATTAAGTGCACCTCCCCCTCGGCGGTATGGGCGGTGATGGAGCCGAAGCCGGGGAGCAGTGCCAGCCAGGCATTAAAGGCGACGAAAAGAAAGATGGTAGCCACCACCGGGAAGAAACGCCGACCGTTGGTCTCGCCGGCAACGCTGACGCAGAGGTCGTAGAGCCAGCCGATTAAAAACTCAAAGGCGGCCTGCAGCCGTCCCGGCACCAGCTTCATGCGGCGGGTGATGATATAGGAAACCCCCACCAGGAAAATAATGGTAATCCAAGCGCCAATAATGCTGTTGGTGATGGGGAAACCGAAGATGTGGAAAACCGTCTCGGCGGGCAGTTGGGGGTCGGGTCTCGCCACGCTCAGGGCGGTAAGCCAGTCGGGCAGCTCGATGTTGAGCATACTCTGCCCCAGGGGACCAATAAGGAAGCCGCCCACGATGAGAACCAGGAAAACGACCAGAAGCCCGATAACAAGCGGGAAGGAACAGCCCAGGCAGCCCCGCTTCTTCTCAGCCACTAGCTGTTCTCCCTGTCTGGCTTATTACGTATGAACGGCAATAGCATGCGATAAACGCCATAGAAAGCCACAATCAGACCCAAGATTAAGCCTACAATCACCAGGATAGGCTTGGTACCGAACTTATTATCCAGCCAGAGACCACCCCACACCCCACCCAAGATAGAGATACCAACGAACCACCCCACCCCGATGAATCTTAGCGCCGCTGCCCACCTTCTCATGCCCTGTGCAGCATACCAAATCTGCCCTGGTTGGTCAAGAGCTTCCTGGTTAGCAAAAAGCCCTGGTTCTTTCCGTTCCAGGGCTTGTTATTGTCAAAACCGCATTTAGGACTTGCGCTTGTCGAAGTCCTCCAAATCAAGGGTGTTAATGAAGTCGTAGAAAGCGGACATCTTCCTCAGCTCTTCATCGCTGGGCTTCTTGCCCCCCAAGCCACCCTCTTCCGCCTCCTGTATCGGCTTGCCCGTCTCCTTGTCCAGCAGGATGCCGGCCTTATCCAGGACAACCTCCTCGGCGAAGATGGGCACATCCGCCCTCACCGCCAGCGCCAGCGCATCGCTGGGCCGGGAGTCAACCTCCATCTGCCCCCCGTCCACGCTGAGCACAATCTTGGCGTAAAAGGTGTCGTTCTTAAGCTCGCTGACGATAATAGAGTTGATTTTCGCCCCCAGGGCGTCGATGACCGAGCGCAGTAGGTCGTGGGTCAGGGGACGGGCTACGGTAACGTCCTGCAGCTTCACGGCGATAGCGTCGGCTTCGGCGGGACCTATCCAGATGGGCAAATAGCGGTCCGAATCCTTTTCCTTCAGAATCACCACCCGCTGATAGTTCATCAGGCTCACCCTGATACTATCAATCGTCATCTCTATCATATCCCAAAACCTCCTCTATCTCACCAGCACCTAAATTTTACTCCACCACCCCACCCCTGTCAATAAACAACTGGCTGCATGACCACCACCCCCTCGAACTCCACTGTCATTCCCGCCCCGTGTCGGTGCACGGGGTAAACTCCGGCGGGAATCCAGCCCCCTCACCCCACCTTGTTGGCGCACGTTGTTTCTTCCCACCCAAATCCCACCCTATAAGGGTGGTACCCCTTATATATCCACCTTTAGGATAACGCCTCCTCACTCCCAGGGGTAAGGGGTGGAAACCATACCAGATTAAGGAGTTTACTCATTAGGGCGGGCTGGGTGGGACAGAAAGACTTACGCTAAACAAGGTGGTGAGGTCTAGAGAAAACCCCAGCTTAAAACTGCCCCCTTGTTATGGTATAATAGCCAAGTGAAAAATCGGCCCTTGGCCTGTATTCCCCCCTAGATAGATAATCTTAAGGAGGCATTAACATGCAGCAAGGTCAAAAGGCAATTGTCCTCTTTAATGAGGTCGGCAAGGACGATGTCAATACCGTCGGCGGCAAAGGCGCCAACCTGGGCGAAATGACCCGGGCCGGCATACCCGTCCCCCCCGGCTTCATTGTAACCGCCAGCGCCTATTTTGACTTCCTGGAAAGGTCTTCGCTCCACGGCAAAATCGCCAGCTGGCTCAAGCCCCTCGACTCCAGCAACAGCAAACAGCTCCAGCAGGTAGCCAGCGTCGTCAAAAAGCTCATCCTTGACGCCCCCATGCCCCCCGAGCTCGCCGAAAAGATTGAAAAAGCCTATAATGACATCGGCGGCGGGCTGGTGGCGGTGCGTTCCTCGGCGACAGCCGAAGACCTGCCCGAAGCCTCCTTCGCCGGCCAGCAGCGCACCTTTCTCAACGTACACGGTGAAAAAGAGGTAGTCACCGCCGTCCAGGGATGCTGGGCCTCCCTCTTTGAGCCACGGGCTATCTTCTACCGCCACCATCAGGGCTTCGACCACTTCAAGGTGGGCATCGCCGTGCCCGTGCAAAAAATGGTGCAGTCCAAGACCTCCGGCGTCATGTTCACCCTGGAACCGGTGACCAGCGCCAGCGACAGGATTGTTATCGAAGCCGTCTATGGCTTAGGCGAGGCCATCGTCTCCGGCGAGATAACCCCCGACCTCTACGTCGTCAACAAGGAGAGCCTGAAAATCCTCAAGCGTAAAACGGTCGCCCAAGAGACGCAGCTGGTCAAAAACCCCGATGCCAAAGCCAAAGAAACCAACATCTGGGTGCCCCTCCCCACCTCCACCCAGTCCAAGCCCAAGCTCAGCGAAGGCGAAATCACCAAGCTGGCGAAGCTGGGCAAACAGATAGAAGACCACTATAAATTTCCTCAGGACATTGAGTGGGCTAAGGAAGACGACCATATTTACATCCTCCAGACCCGCCCCGTGACCACTATTCGGGAAAAGACCGAGGTCGAACCCGAAATCGCCAACCCCGTTCTCTTAAGCGGCGAAAAGGCGAGCCCGGGCATAGCCTCGGGCCCCGCCCGCGTCATCCCCAACGCCTCGCAGATAGACAAGGTAAAAACGGGCGATGTCCTGGTGGCGGAAATGACCACCCCCGACTTCGTCCCCGCCATGAAACGTGCCGTGGCTATCGTCACCAACCGCGGTGGCCGCACCGCCCACGCCGCCATCGTCAGCCGCGAACTGGGCATCCCCTGCGTCGTCGGTGCTGAGAAGGCGACCCATATCATCAAGAACGGCCAGATAATCACCGTTGATGGCTCGCACGGCAAAATCTACGACGGCAAGGTCACCCGCCGCATCAAGACCACCGCCGTGGCCGATACCCTCCGGGAATCAATCAAGACCAAGACCAGGGTTTATGTCAACCTGGCCCAGCCCGAGCTGGCCGAAAACGTGGCCAAGCGTAATGTGGACGGCGTCGGACTATTGCGCGCCGAGTTTATGGTCGCCCAGATTAACGAGCACCCCCAGTACATGATTAAGCAAAACCGGGGGCAGGACTTCGTCGACAAGCTCTATGAGGGCATCAATACCTTCGCCAAGGCTTTTGACCCCCGCCCCGTCGTCTACCGCACCACCGATTTCAAGACCAACGAATACCGCCAGCTCAAGGGCGGCGAAGAATTCGAACCAGAAGAGGAAAACCCGATGATAGGCTACCGCGGCGCCTCGAGGTATATTACGGATATTGAGGTCTTTAGATTAGAAATAGAGGCCATCAAAAAGGTGAGACAGAAGTTCAAGAACCTCTGGGTGATGATACCCTTCGTCCGCACCGTTGACGAGCTCGACCGCACCAAGCAGCTCCTGGAGGCTGAGGGGCTGAAGCGCTCCCAGGACTTCAAGCTCTGGATGATGGTCGAGGTGCCCTCCAACATCTTCCTTATTGAAAAATTCCTGGCCGTCGGCATCGACGGCATCTCCATCGGCTCCAACGACCTCACCCAGCTCATCCTGGGCATTGACCGCGACAGCGAAAAGCTGGCCAGCACCTTTGACGAGCGCAACGAGGCGGTGCTGGTGGCTTTGGAGAGGGCAATCAAGGTATCCAAGAAGATGGGCGTCACCTCGTCAATATGCGGGCAGGCGCCCTCGGTCTACCCCGAGCTTACCGAAAAGCTGGTGGAATGGGGCATCAACTCGGTTTCGGTAAGCCCGGATATGATTGGCACCACCCGCGAGATAATTGCCAAAGCCGAAGCCAAGCTCAAGGGCAAATGATCGAAGAGCTAAATATCCGTCAGCTAATTGAGGAACGGGAGGAGAGCCTCTCCCCTAACGCTGTGAAGAGCAAGGACTCTAAGGGCAGAGAAAGGAAAGAAGCCCCCTGCCCGGTGCGCACCGTCTTCCAGCACGACCGTGACCGCATCATCCACAGCAAGTCCTTTCGGCGGCTCAAGCATAAGACGCAGGTCTTTATCGCCCCCCTCGGCGACCACTACGTCACCCGCCTCACCCATACTCTGGAGGTGGCGCAGATAGCCCGCACCATCGCCCGCGCCCTGAACCTCAACGAAGACCTTACCGAGGCCATTGCCCTGGGGCACGACCTGGGACATACCCCCTTCGGCCATGTCGGCGAGGAGGTTCTAAACGAGCTCTATAAGCCGGGCTTCAAACACAACGAGCAGAGCCTGCGCGTCGTGGAAAAGCTGGAAAAAGACGGCCAGGGCCTGAATCTCACCTGGGAGGTGCGGGACGGCATCCTGAACCACTCCAAGGATATAGAGAATATTAACAGCGAGGACGAGGGAAAACCTAGCACCTTTGAGGGCGCTGTGGTCAAGATTTCGGACCTGGTGGCCTACATCAATCATGACATCGACGACGCCATCAGGGCGGGCATGATTACCGAGGGCGACCTGCCCGTGCTGGCTATCGCCAAGCTGGGCAATAGCCATTCAATACGCATCAACACCATGGTCTGCGACATCATCGAAAACTCCTGGGCAATCAGGGACGGCGAAAGCGAAAACCCCACCCTCACCATGAGCCCCGAAATCTTAGAGGCGACCGATAACCTGCGCCACTTTCTCTTAGAGCGTGTCTACAGTATCCGCTCCGCCCAGGAAGAATCGGAACGGGCGCGCCAGGTAGTCCGCCAGCTCTACAAGTACTTTAATGAGTATGAGGACAAAATGCCCCCCGAGTACAGCTCCTACAGCGCCAAGGTGGAACGACGGGTGGTGGACTATATCGCCGGCATGACCGACCACTACGCCCTGAGAATGGCCGAGGAGATTGCTCCCAAGCCCAAGCCCGAAAAGAAAACTCCCAAAACCCCCAAAGACAAGCCCCCCGAAATACAGTCCCCCACCATGTTTTAATAGATAATGAAACAGTAATTACTAATGTCATTGCGAGGAGCGTAGCGACGAAGCAATCTCTATTCACAACTCAACTATCCGGGGTTTGAAAGGGGGCAAAGCCCCCTTTCTACCTTAAAGGGCGGTGGGCGGGAATAGATAAAATCGGGGTGGGGAGAAAAGTCTATAGAGGTCTAACCTCAACTGTAGTAAAATAATAGTATGAGCGTTATCGACGAAGTAAAACAAAAGATAGACATCATCGACATCATCGGCCAGCACATCACCCTGGCCAAGTCAGGCCGCACCTTCCGGGGCTTGTGCCCCTTCCACGGTGAAAAACACCCTTCATTTTATGTCTATCCCGAGCAGCAGAGCTGGCACTGCTTCGGCTGCAACACCGGCGGCGATGTCTTCTCATTCATCATGAAAAAGCAGGGCATCGACTTCGGTGAGGCGCTGAGGGAGCTCGCCCAGAAAGCCGGCGTTACCATACCAACGAAGTTCGAGCCCGGTGCCGAGAGCGAGGAGAGGCAGAAGCTCTACGAAGTCAACCAGGCGGCGGCGCTCTATTTCCAGAGCCTGCTCAATTCGCCGGCGGGGGAAAAGGCGCGAAAGTACGTTGAGAAACGAGGTTTCACCGCCAAGACCATCGCCGACTTCCAGCTCGGCTACAGCCTCAATAGCTGGGAGAGCCTGAAGAAATACCTCACCGATAAAGGCTATGCCGAGGCAGAACTACTGACCGCCGGCCTGATTATAGAAGGCGGAGAGGGGCGGAAAAGCCATGATAGATTCCGCGACAAGCTGATGTTCCCCATCGCCGATGCCCGCGGCAGGGTTATCGGCTTCGGCTCAAGGGTGCTGGATGATTCCCAGCCCAAATACGTTAACTCCCCCCAGACCCCCGTCTTTGATAAAAGCGGCAGCCTCTACGCCGTCAACCTGGCTAAAGAGGCTATTAGGGAACAAGGGCTAGCCGTAATCGTTGAGGGCTATATGGACGTTATCACCGCCCACCAGAACGGCTTTACTAACGTAGTCGCCTCGATGGGGACATCGGTTACCGAGAGACAGGTCAACACCCTGAAAAAGCTCACCAAGAACATAACCCTGGCTCTGGATGCCGACGCCGCCGGAGAGGAAGCCATGCTGCGCGGCGTTGAGTTCGAAAACGCCTTAGGTGCCGAGGTCAGGGTGGTTATTCTGCCTCAGGGCAAAGACCCCGACGACGTCATTAAGGAAGACCCCACCGCCTGGCCAAAGCTGCTAGAAAAAGCACTACCTGTGGTTGATTTCACCTTCAATATGGTCGCCTCCGGGCTCGATTTAACCACGGCTAAAGACAAGTCACTGGCTGCGGAAAGGCTGCTGCCCATTATCGCCGAGATAAAAGACCCCATCCGCCAGGCACATTATTTGCAAAAGCTGTCCGGGCTGGTTCAGGTCAGCGAGCGCAGCGTAGAAGCCGCCCTGAGCCGTCTCAAAATAAGACCCAAACGAGCGCCAGCGACAGGGCCCAAGCCGGAGCCAGAACTGCAGCCGTTTCTCACCAACCGGTCTGAGGAAGACTGCCTGGCGCTGCTCCTGCAACACCCCGAGCTCAAGATTGACAAGGAGCTACTGCCCGAATACTTTGAGGGCAGTGAAAACCGCGAAATCTTTATTGCTCGGCGGGAGAGTGCTAAAATAGAAGAGTTGAGGGAGAGGCTTGACCCGGCCACCCACGAGCAGCTTGATACCCTGCTGGGAAGGAGCCTGTCGCCCAACCGAATAGCGCTAAAATATAACGAGTGCGCCCTGCGCCTGCAGGAAAGATACCTCCGCAGTCTGAAGAATAAACAAGAAGAAGCATTAGCTTTAGAAGCTCGGTTAGGAGGCACCGCTGCTGAGCTAGCCAAACTAGAGGAGCAAGGACTAGAGGTCAACAGCCAGCTGGGCGAGGTCTTTGCCCGGAAGAGAAAGTGGCGGCTGGAGCAAAGGGGGTGAGTATGAAGCGAGAAAACGAGGAGAATCGGCGCTTCCGTCCGCGGGGCGACGACTCTGAAGACGAAGACAGCGATAACGGCGATTCCTCTGAATCGACGACGCTCTGGCGCGAGGTAAGGCAGCTCGATTTCGAAAAAGAGGATACGGACCAGGACGTGGAGACGGAGACACCACTAGAACAGTCAGAGGAGCAGGAGGTGGTGGACGACCCCGTCCGCATGTACCTGCACGAAATCGGGCGGGTGCACCTGCTCACCGCTGACGAGGAAAAATACCTGGCGCGGAAGATGGAGGAAGGCCGGCGCATCAAGGAGATTAGACAAAGCTATCTGCTCAAAAACGGCCGGGAACCCTCGGCCACCGAGACCATCATCGCCATGCTGGAGGAGCTCTCCCGGGCCGCCCCCACCATCCACCTCATCCAGGAGCAGCTCCGGATAGAAGCCACCAGCGGCTTTCTGGAGACCATCGCCAACCCCACTTTGCGGGAGAGCATTGACGGCGAGATAAAGCCGCAGCTCATCCTGGCCATTTCCCACCAGACGGAAAAGTCGATAGCCGAAACCGAGCTCTTCCTAGCCGAACTTTCACTCAACATCACCCTGCTGCCCAAGGAGATACTGGAGGCTATCGGCGCCAAGGTCACGCTGGCGGGAATAGCCGTGCTGGTGACCAAGCCCAGCTGTATCAAGGCCATCGGCGAATACGAACAGCAGCTCCAGGCTTACCTGGATAATATCGAGCGCGAGGCGGAAAAGGCGGCTAACCACCTCACCGAAGCCAACCTGCGCCTCGTCGTCAGCGTGGCTAAGAAGCACATCGGACGGGGCATGTCGCTACTCGACCTCATTCAGGAAGGCAACATCGGGTTGCTGCGGGCGGTGGAAAAGTTCGACTACCGCAAGGGCTATAAGTTCAGCACCTACGCCACCTGGTGGATTCGCCAGGCAATCACCCGCGCCATCGCCGACCAGGCGCGCACCATCCGCATACCGGTGCATATGGTAGAAACTATTAATAAACTGCTGCGGGTGAGCCGCCGCCTGGCTCAGGAACACGGCCGCGAGCCTACCGCCAAGGAAATCGGCAAGGAGATGGAAATCTCGGCGGAAAAGGTAGGCGAAATCGTCAAGGTCTCCCAGCTGCCCATATCGCTGGAATCGCCTATGGGCGAGGAGGAAGACAGCCACCTGGGCGACTTTATCGAGGACCGCAACGCCCTACCCCCCGCCGACGCCGCCTCCAAGCAGCTGCTCAAGGAACAGATAGACTCCGTGCTCTCCAGCCTCAGCCCCCGTGAGCAAAGGGTGCTCCAGCTCCGCTTCGGCCTTGAGGACGGGCGCAGCCGAACATTAGAGGAAGTGGGGAAGGAGTTCAACGTCACCCGGGAAAGAATACGCCAGATCGAAGCCAAAGCCCTGCGCAAACTGCGCCACCCCAGCCGCAGCCGAAGGCTCAAAGACTACCTAGAGTAGCACCCCATCTGTTAAGCTGGCAGTAACTATGTAGCTCTCTATATCAGGTTCCCCCTGGCAAATATCAAGAACGATAGCTTTATACTCCTCCGATTTTAGATACGCGTCGAAATGCTCCTGTGTTTCCCATATCAAAAAAGCACCCTGAGCTTGTGTTTTGGGATTCATAACGAAGATTTTCTCCTTAAGTCCGGGGATCTTCCTGCAGCCTTCAACTACATTGCCTATATGCTTCCTGGCGGCTTCGACATCGGCTAACTGCTTCTTTACTTCGTCCTTCACTTCGAATTTAACCCTTACGCCTATCATTGTTTACCCATCCTTTCCTGCTGTTATTACATGGCAATTATAGCATACGAGGAGAAACAAGATTAATCCATACCCCACCCCCAGGCTATTATTCCCACACCAACCCGCCCACAAAGGTCTTTCAAAGGGGGGCTTTTCACCCCACAAAAACTTCATTTTTGCGGGGACCCCGAATTCGCCCCCCTTAAACACCCCCCAAAAGGGTGGAGTGGCGGGCACAAAAGAAGAGCTAATAGAGATTACATCTCTATTGGGTGGGACGGGCGGGACAAAAACGCTTACGCACAACAAGGTGGGGAGGTGGGTAGAAAAATCACCAATAAAGGGGCTAACTAAGGTCAAGCTCCCTGGCCAAACATCCTCATCATATCCTTGGACATCTTAATCTTGCCCGTTATGCCCATCTTCATCAGCTTCTGCATCTGCCGGAACTGGTTCAACAGCTGGTTTACGTCCTGCGTCCGACACCCGCTCCCCTTGGCGATGCGCCGCCGACGGCTGCCGTCAATGATATTGGGGTTGCGCCTCTCCTCAAGCGTCATCGAGAAAATCATGGCCTCGATTTTCTTAAGCTGCTCCTCCTCCATACCCGCGGGCAGCTGCCGGGCCAGCTTTGAAGCTCCAGGCAGCATCTCCAGCAGGTCGGACACCGGCCCCATCTTGCGCAACTCGGCGAGCTGGGAGAGAAAGTCCTCCAGGTTCATGCTGGCGGTCTTTACCTTCCTTTCCATCTCCCTGGCCTTTTTCTCGTCGAAACTCTTCTCCGCCTTCTCGATGAAGGTGAGCATATCGCCCATGCCCAAGATTCGTGATGCCAGTCGGTCGGGATAAAAAGGCTCGAAGGCGTCGGGCTTTTCCCCCACGCCGATAAACTTGATGGGCACCCCGCTCACCCAGCGTATAGAGAGCGCCGCCCCACCCCTGGCGTCCCCGTCCATCTTGGTCAGTATGAGCCCGGTCAGACCCAGCCGGGAGTGGAACTGCTCGGCAATCTGCACCGCGTCCTGCCCGGTCATGGCGTCCACCACCAGCAGCGCCTCGTCGGGCTTCAGCTCCTTCTGGACCTGCTCAAGCTCCTTCATCATCGGCTCGTCGATGTGCATCCGCCCCGCCGTATCAACGATAACCCAGCTCACGCCCAGCTCTTTGGCCTTTTTCAATCCGTGGGCGCAGATATCCTTACTCTTTGAACTCGGCTTCTCCTTGTAGACAGGGATTTCGAACTGCTCACCCAGAGCCGCCAGCTGCTCGATGCCCGCCGGCCTTCGGTTGTCGGCAGCGACAAGTAGTGGACTCTGCCCGCTGTGCTTTAGGTGCAGCGCCAGCTTGGCGGCGGTGGTGGTCTTACCCGAGCCCTGCAACCCCGCCAGCATGACCACGGTAGGCGGGCGGGAAGCAGGCTCCAGCTTGCTTTCCCCCTCCCCCAGCGTCCTGGTCAGCTCCTCGTTGACGATTTTAATGACCTGCTGGGCGGGGGTCAGGCTCTCCATCACGTCGGCGCCCAGCGAGCGCTCCCGCACCCGCTCGATGAAGTCCTTGACCACCTTAAAGTTGACGTCCGCTTCCAGCAGAGCCAACCGCACCTGGCGCAGGGCTTCGTCGATATCCTTCTCGTTGAGCTTGCCCCGGCTGCTTAAGCGGCCGAATATGACGCCCAGCTTATCGGTTAGAACCTCAAACATACGTTCATTCTAAGGGGAGGAACTATTAAGCGTCAAGGCGGGTTTTTGAGGGCCGAAAGTCATGCCTACTTTTTAGGCATAAGCTGCTCGGCTTTCTTAAGGGCTTCGACAAAGTATTTCACCGACCCGTCAAAGTCAGCCAGCGGATAGACCTCGAAGTCCATAAAGCCGAAGCCCGGCATCCCCGGCAGAATCTGGGTTATCTGGTCGCCGGACTCAAAATCACAAATCAATACAGCCCGCTTCCAGGCCGGTATCACGTAAGCATCCAAAACTCTGCCCGCCTGCCTTTGCTGCTGCATCCAGCCCAGCATTCCTTCCGACATCTGCCTGGCCACAGCCGGTGGCAGTGTCGTCATTGTGTCCTTGTAGCTGCTGATGAGTAAGAATTTCACCGTTCGCCTCCTTTAAATTTGAGATGTTGAAGAGCCGTCAAGCTCCGAGGGTATTCTGCCCGCAATCTCAGCCGATGTCAATATCTCCACTATGCTATACTGATACTAATGTCGGATATCGCCCAGGTAATCTTATACTCGCTCGCCTCCGGAGTGGCCGTCATCCTCGGTGGCTTTCTGGCCCGGCTGAGACTATTGCCCGATAGCCCCCTGGGCCGGGAAATATCCCACGGCGTTATTGCCTTCGGCGGCGGCGTCCTGGTGGCGGCGGTAGCCTTCGTCCTAGCCCCCCGCGGCATAGAGCTGCTCTCCCTGTCCGTCCTTATCCCCGTCTTTCTGCTCGGCGTGGTCAGCTTTCTATTCTTAGACAGGTTCATCGCCCGCCGCGGCGGCAGGGCCGCCCAGCTCATGGCCATGATGATGGACTTTATCCCCGAAGCCATCGCCCTGGGGGCCATCTTCTCCACCGACAAGAAGACCGGCCTGCTTTTGGCGCTACTCATCGGCCTGCAGAACCTGCCCGAAGCCTACAACTCCTTCGGTGACCTGCGGCGCAGCGGCTTTTCGCCCAACCGGGCTTTGCTGGTTCTCGTCCCCTTCAGCCTGGCGGGCGTTTTAGCCGCTATAGCCGGCTACTCGTTCCTCTCCGGGCACCAGGAGCTGGTGGCCTGCCTGATGGTATTCTCGGCGGGCGCTATACTCTATATCATCTTTCAGGACATAGCCCCGATGGTCAAACTGAGGAACCACTGGACCCCGGCCACGGGCGCCGCCCTCGGCTTTCTTTTGGGGATGATTGGGGAGAAGGTATTGAGCGGTATGGTCTAAAGACGTTTTTCGACTAATCCAGCCACATATTCGGCGATAGCCGGCGCCGCGGTGAGCCCCGGCGACTCGATGCCGATGAGGTTGATGAATCCCGGCAGCCCCTTATCCGCCTCATCTTTGATAACGAAGTCCCTGATTTCACCCCCCGGCTCCTGCAGCTTGGGTCTGATGCCGGCCATCTCCGGCGCCAGGTCTTCGTATTCTATGGCGGGCAGAAGTCTTCTAACCGAATCGTAGAAGAGCTTCTGTTGACGGGGGTCAATAGCATAATCCAGGCTATTGACATACTCGGTATCCGGACCCAGGCGTACCCGCCCTTCCAGGTCGAAGGTAATATGTATGCCCACCCCGACGATATCTGACGGCGGCACCGGGTATATCAGCCGGTTGACCCGCGTATCCTGGCGGCGCCTGAGGCTGAAATAGTCCCCTTTACAGTAGTGCAGGCGGTAGCCCGCCCTACCTATATCTATCCCCGCCATCTCGGCCACCCTGTCGCTGTAAAGCCCGGCGGAGTTTACTAACGTCTTGGTGATAAAAGAGGACCTCCCCCCACTATCCTCAACGATGACCTCATAACCCTCGTCTGCCTTCTCTATCCCGACCACCCTAGTCTGGTAGGCAATCTGGGCTTCCCCCTCCCCGGCTTTGGCGATAAAGTACTGCATCAAACCATACGAATCGATGATGCCGGACGAAGGCGATAGCATGGCGGTAACCCCGGCTACGTTAGGCTCAAGCTCATTCATCTCCCGCCGCGACAGCAGCTTCAGGTCTTCGGCGCCGTTCTCCCTTCCCCTCTCCAGCCACGCCTCCAGCTTCTCGCTTTCCTCGTCGTTGGTGGCAA
>CAYNFV010000017.1:0-18292 GCA_964396645.1 uncultured Dehalococcoidales bacterium | reverse complement strand
GGTCGACGGCGTAAGCCACCACCTCGGTATCGGTCTGCATGGTGCAGTGATAGCCGAACTGCTCTAAATAGCGCTGGTTTATCCCGTAGGAAGAAATCTCGCCGTTATGAATAACCGTCCAGTCCAGGATAGAGAAGGGGTGTGCCCCACCCCACCAGCCCGGGGTGTTGGTCGGGAAACGCCCGTGCGCCGTCCAGAGATAGCCCTGGTACTGCTCCAGGCAGAAGTAATCGGCGATATCCTGGGGGTAGCCCACCCCCTTGAAGACGGCCATGTCCTTGCCGCTGGAGAAAACGAAGCTATCGCCCAGTTTAGTATTTATCGTCATTACCCTGTCCACGATATAGTCGTCCTCGGCCAGCTCGCCGAGCTTGTCTGGGTTTATGTCAAGAAAGTAACGCCTCACCAGAGGCGGGTCAGTAATCTGGGGAACCGGCTGCGTCGGCACCTCTTCCTCGGCAACGAGATTGAAGTTCTCCTTGATAAAGGCCTCGGTGTCCCGCCGCCCCTGCGGGCTTAAGAACATGATATGGAAGGCGTACTGGTCAGCGTATTCGGGATACAAGCCGTAAACGGCATAGCCGCCACCCAGCCCGTTACCGCGGTCGCGCATATTGACCGTGGCCCGGATAACCCCCTCCCCGGAAAACCGGCGCCCCAGAGTATCCATGGCACCGAATACGGAACAGGCGTCGATTACCTTATTATCGTTGTTGGGGTTATTCAGCCCTCTGATATCTCTCATTACTATTCTCCAACGACCACTTCTTCGGGTGGCTCAGCCGGGGGCACTATGTAGGCTTCCTCAGAGGGCGGTATCTCCAGTCGGGCGCGCCAGATTTCTTCGGGCAGCGTAGCCAACCCGAAGTCGTCGCTGACCAGCTCTTCTTTGAAGCCGTCCACCTTCACCTTGTCCTTCATTAAATTATAGATTATGCCCGACTTCTCGATGTCGCCGGCAAAGACCAGCCCCATAATCAGCCCGTCCTTGACTATCACCTTTTTGTAGATACCGTCGCCCCGATGGACAATAACCTCGCAGCCCTTATCGGGCGGGCTTACCATCCCCGCCGAGACGATATTGACCCCGAAGTATTTCAGTGAGTTCATAGCCGTCCCGCCCTGGTATTCCGCTTCACCGCCGGCCATATTCTGCCCGGCAACCCTCCCCCCGACATAGGCATTGGGCCAGACCGGTGTTACCCGGTTCTCGCCGAAGACAAAGTCGAAAGCCTCGGCGACATCCCCACAGGCATAGACATCAGGCATTGATGTCTGCATACGTCTATCGACGATAATGCCGTGGTTGGTCTTGAGGCCATCGGCAAGCTCAAGGCGAGGGCTAACCCCGATGGCGATGACGACCAGGTCAGCGGCAATCTTTCGTCCGTCGTCAAGAACAGCGTCATCGACAGCGCCGGACGAATTCTTTTTTATCCTGGCTACGGTATGGCCGGTTATGATATCGACATCGGCGGCGACCAGAGCCTTTGCTTCCAGCTCGGCGCCTTCCTCGTCGAGGATGGTGTTCAATATCCAGTCCTTCATCTCGACGATGGTGACCTTCACCCCCCGCCTAACCAGCGCCTCAGTGGCGCTCACCCCGATAAGCCCGCCGCCGATAACCAGCGCCTGCGTATTACCCTTACGCTTATTTAAGAATTGGTCGATGGCTTTGGCGTCGTCGAGCTTGGTGAAGCTAAAAACGCCCTTGGCGTCGCCACCGTCTATCTTGGGCACGATGGGTGAACCGCCCGTGGCCAGCAGCAGCTTCTGCCAGTCAAGAGTCCGCCCGCTTTCGAGTTTCAGGCTATGCCCGCTGAAATCAATATCGGTCACCCTCGCGCCGAAGAGCGTCTGAATGTTGTTCTTCTCGTAGAAATCGGCGGGGCGGTAGAGCATCCTCTCCAGAGGTCGCCCCTCGAACAAATGCTCCGAGATAAGCGGGCGCGAATAGGCGGGATAGGGCTCGTCGGAGATTATGGTGATTTTCCCGCTCCTATCCAGCTCGCGGATGGCTTCGGCGGCGCCAATGCCCCCCGCCGAGTTACCGATAATCAGGTATTTTATCCTATCTACCTTAGCCATTATTTAAGCGCCATCCTGATGAAGTTATCGTAAATCTTCAAGCCCACCTCGCCGCTTTTTTCAGGGTGAAACTGGGTGGCTACTAGGTTATTTTTGGCGATAACGCTGCAAAAGGGTATGCCGTATTCCGTTTCACCGGCCACCAGCCCCTTATCGTCGGGCTCGACGTAATAGCTATGCACAAAGTAGAAGTTGGCGCCATCGGCTATGCCCTCGAAGACGGGGTGCGCCCTCTTCTGCTTGAGCTGGTTCCAGCCCATGTGCGGGACCTTAAGCCCCGGGGCAAACTTGCGCACCGTACCGGGGATTATTCCCAGGCACTGGTAGTTGCCGCCCTCTTCGGTGCCGCTAAGTAGAACCTGCATGCCGATGCAGACGCCGAGGAAGGGCTTGCCCTCGGCTATAACCTGCCGGATGGGCTCATCCAGCCCCTGCCGCCGCAGGTTGGCCATGGTGTCCGCCGCCGCCCCCACCCCCGGCAGTATCACCGCCTGGCTTTTAAGCACCTCGGCCGGGCTGGTGGTTACACTGGCCTGGTAGCCCAGACGGCTGAGGGCATTAACCACGCTGCGCAGATTACCTGCGCCATAATCGATTATGGCAATCATTTACTATCCCCTCGTGAACTGACGATTCAGTTGGCCACGGTAACTTCAACCACGTTTTCCCGGGCGATAGCCACCTCATCTCCGTTCTTGCGCACAAAGACGTGCATCAATCCCAGTACCTCGTACTGCCCGTTGGCCAGAGCGGTGGTGTCCCACCTCACCGGGAAATTCGCCTGCTTGTCCGTGGACTCACCGATCTTAATCCAGGTGCTCGTGTCCTTCTGGCGGTAGTACCAGGGGTTGACCACACGCAGGATAGGCCCATTAAGGCCCAGCGCCTTCAGCTCCTTGGCCAACAGCTCTTCGTCGAACTCCTCCCGCAGTAGAACGCTGCCCGAGTACTTCTTCACTACTTCAGAAGGCACGATATAACGCGGTCCCCAGTTGTACGACATGATACACCTCTCTTATTTATTGAGTTACCCGGCTTTCCAGCCTGGTAGTAGTTTCCGGTTCCTCGACATAGACCAAGGCTTCGTTGGGGCAATTAGCCACGCAAACGGGAATCTCCTCTCCCTGGCAAAGGTCGCATTTCAGCGCCTTCTTCTGCTCCTTGTCCTGTTTTATCGCCGCCAGCGGACAGACCAGCACGCAGGTCCAGCAACCGATACACTTATCTTCGTCCACCGTCACCAGGCGGCTCTCCGGGTCGCGGCTAAGGGCACCGGTAAGACAGGCCTGAACACAGGGTGCGTCCTCACACTGCTGACAGCGCACCGAAAGCGAGACCACCCCCCGCTCATCCACGCGCAGGCGGGGTAAGGGCGGCGGTGACTCCCTCTTGAACGCCTTGACCAGGTCTGACGAGCGGGCATGCTGCAGCTGGCAGTAGACCTCGCAGAGGCGGCAGCCAATACAGACCTCTTCCTTAACGTAAACCTTTCTCATTTAACCCCTTAATTTGCGGTAAGCGGCAACCGTTTGCCGCTTATAATAGACTACCATAATTGCGGACTATCTGTCAAACTGTCTATAAATACACTAAAGCAGGCAGGGATGGTTTGTCAATCCCCTACCGAATTTAGCCCTTTAGTTTCAAAATCAGGCCAAATCGTGCTATACTTAACGGGGTTAACTAAATAAAATACAGATAAGAGGTAATTAGCTTATGCCGGATTATGCAGCCTTAAAGAAGAAGGTAGATGAACTGGCGGCAAGAGAGTGGGACGAAAAAGCCATCGAGGCTAGAGTTAGAAAGCTGGCCAAGGACGGTATTCCCAAGAAGAAATTTGACGCGAAAGAGCTGCTGGCTAACAAGGAGCAATTTCTCGACCGCCTTCAACGGCGGGCTGAGGAATACAACTTCATGCTCAAGAATTGCGCCCAGTCCACAGCACTTACCCTGCTGGAAGGATTCGGTCTGGGCAATATGGAGATAATTCAGGCCCTAGCCCCCTTCCCCGGCATCGGCAGTACCGGCGAGGTATGCGGGGGTATAACCGGGAGTCTGGTTACCTTCGGGCTCTTTTTCGGCAGCAATGACCCCCTGAACTATGAGGCGAAGGGCAAGGCTATAGGGGTTGCTCATGAATTTATAGCCCTTTTCGAAGAGGCATTAGGTTACAGGCACTGCGCTAAAATAATTGAAAATGTGACCATCGGGCACAAAATAAACCCCGGAGAGAGCGAAGAGGCTATGGCGACCTTTGCCCAAGAAAAGGGTTTTGAGAAATGTGGGCTGCCGCCGGGAACAGGCGTCAGGCTGGCCGCAGGAATTATTATCGACAGCATGCAAAAATAAAGGCCTTTCACACCTGACCCCCTCCCAGGCACCCAGCCTGCCTATTTGAAAGATGAACCCATATAGCTACCCCAAAGCTGAACTGCAGCCTAACCTGCAACTCAAAAAAACGACCAGGCACTGGTCACACTACCTGGTGGACTTCCCCACCGCCCACCCCACCCAATACGAGGAGAGCAACACCGTCCTGGGAGAATACTTCCAGCCGCGCGTTGATAACGCCCCGCTGGTCGTCCTGCTTCACGGCATCGGCGACCTGAGCATAACTCCCTGCCGAATGCTGGCCAAGGCCCTGGCTAAGAAAGGGATGGCCAGCTTTGTCCTCTACTCCGTGATGCACTCCAGCCGTATGCCCGAAAGTGTAAGAAAGCGGTTCCCCACCCTTACCGAAGAAGAATGGTTCCAAAGCCACCAGATTTCGGTGATTGAGTTACTCCAGGTGATTGACTGGGCCGAAAGCCGCGCCGAGATAAACGCCGAAAAGATTGCCGCCGTCGGCATCAGCTTTGGGGGAATCAACTCGGCAATAGGCATGGGGCTAGATAAGCGTCTCAAAGCCGGGGTCCTTATCGTAACCGGAGGTAATGGCCCCAAGATCGGCTGGGAAAGAAGGACCAGCGACTACAACCAAGGACGCAAGCAGACCAGGGCGGAATATGAGAAAACCCTGAAATCTTACATGAAATATCTGGCCGAGGTTAAGGAAAAAGGATTTGAAAGGGTTACACCCCCCAGGAAGACCTTCCTATGCGACCCCCTGACCTTTGCTCATCTTCTTCGGCAGCGCCCGGTATTGATGATTAACGCCCACTGGGACCGAGCCTTTCCCAAAGAGACCACCCTCGACCTCTGGGAAGCGGCCGGCAAACCGCCCATCTCCTGGCTACCCGCCACCCACCCCGCCATCTGGCTGTGGTACCCCATCATCCGCGGCAAAATCACCCGTTTCTTGAAGTCCGCGCTCAGTCTAGGTTAACTACCGAGCCATTTTGCGGCGCACGTGGTAAAATGGATAGAGAGCTTCAGGGAAGAATTATTTGCTAGTCGAACTGAGAGTCAAAAACCTGGGCATCATCGAGGACATGAACTGGAGGCTCGATGACGGGTTGAACATCATTACCGGTGAAACCGGAGCCGGCAAGTCCCTGGTCATCGATGCCGTAGAGCTATTGCTGGCCGGCAAAGCCGACGAAGATGTCATCCGCCACGGCGCCGACCAGGCCCAAATCGAGGGTGTCTTTAGCCTCCCCCCCAAGGAAAACCTTACCCCCGTCAAAGAGCTGCTGGCGGAAAAAGAGCTGTCTGCCGACGAAGACACCCTGGTCATAGACTGCCAGCTCCGCCGAAAAAGCCCCGACATCATAAGGGTAAACGGCCACGCCGTCCCCAAGGCATTTCTGCGCCAGCTCGGCAGTTTATTAGTCGATATTCACGGCCAGAGCGAGCACCTCTCCCTCTTCGACATCGGCTCTCACCTTGACTTTCTCGACTCTTACGCCCACACCACGGAGTTAAGGCAGGACTTCAGCTCCAGGGCTAAAGAACTTAACAAGGTAGAACAGGAGCTCAAAGCCCTGGAAAAGGACGAACAGGAGCGCGCCCGCCGCGAGGAGTTCCTGCGCTTTCAGCTTGAGGAGATAAGCCGCGCCCAGCTCAAAGAGGGCGAGGAACCCGAGCTGGAAAGAAAGCGCGATATCCTCGCCTCCGCCGAGAAGCTGAAGACAATATCCTACGAAGCCTACCGCGTCCTCTCCGAGGAAGATGCTTCGGGTCAGGCAGCGCCGGCACTGGATAAGCTCAACGAAGCCGCCCAGGCGATAAAGAGGCTGGTTGAAATCGACCCTTCCCTTAAGCCGCAATTGGACTTCCTGGAGCAGACCATAGACACGCTTACTGAGACCGCCCGCGAAATTCGGGCTTACAGCGAAGGCTTAGAATACGACCCCAACCGCCTCGAAGAGATAGAATCGCGGCTGGAGCTAATACGCAGTCTAAAGAGAAAATACGGCCAGAGCGTCGGCGAGGTTTTAGCTTATTTGACCAAGGCGCAAAAGGAGCTGGATGAGGTTGCTGGCTCAGAGGAAAGAAGCGCCCAGCTCAAGGAGACAGCTACCACCCTCAAGCAAGAGATGGGGCAGATAGCCCAGAAACTTTCGGGAGAGCGCACCAAGGCAGCCAAGCAGTTGATGACCGAGGTCAAAAAAGAGCTGAACGAGCTGAACATGCCCCAGGTTGAATTTCAAGTATCGATAACTCAGGAGAAAGACGAAGGCGGAATCCCCCTCCCCGACAGCCTCTACGCCTTCACCAGCGAAGGTATCGACAACGTGGAGTTCATGGCCTCGACCAACCCCGGGGAGCCCCTCAAATCCCTGGCTAAAATCGCCTCCACCGGCGAGCTCTCCCGCTTCACCCTGGCCCTCAAGGGGGCGCTTTCCGAAGCCGACCACATCCCCGTGCTCATCTTCGACGAGATTGATATCGGTGTCGGGGGGCGGAGTGGGGAGATAATCGGCCGGAAGCTCAGCAGCCTGGCCCGGAACCACCAGGTAGTCTGCGTCACCCACCTCCCTCAGATCGCCGCCTTCGCCGATGCCCACTTCAGTGTCCATAAGGAGCTGGCCGGGGCGCGGACTTTGAGCCTGCTCGAGTCCCTTGAAGACGAAGCCCGCCTCAAAGAGCTGGCCATTATGCTGGCCGGCGCCCACTACAGCGAAACCGCCCTGACCAATGCCCGCGAGCTTATGCATAAAGCCGAAAGCTGGAAAAAGCCTCCCCCCGATTGAGTTTGAGAGCCCGCTTTACAAAAGCGGTGCTATATTGAGAATAGTCGAGATGCATTGACAACGTTATGCATAAAGGCTAGAATTGCTCCGCAGCCCCTTTAACGGTTAAGAGGACAGCTGAAGCAGAGTGAAAGCGCCAGCCCCGCATTGGAAGCCAGACCAATGAAGAAAAAGAAGCGCATATTGATAGTAGATGACGAGCTAAGTATACTGAAGTATCTGCGCGCCAACCTCGAAGCCCAGGGCTACGAGGTACTCATGGCCATGGATGGCGCCCAGGCCCTGAAAACGCTTGAAGCCGAACTACCCGACCTTGTAGTCCTTGACATTATGATGCCCGAGATGGACGGCCTTGAGGTCTGCCGCCGCCTGCGCGAATGGTCTCAAATTCCGGTTATCATGCTCAGCGCCCGCGCCGATGAAAGCGATAAGGTGCAATGCCTAGACCTCGGTGCCGACGACTATATCACCAAGCCCTTCGGCAAAAACGAATTCATCGCCAGGGTAAGGGCGGTAATGCGCCGCGCCGAGGCAGCCAGCCCCGCCCCCACCACCCCCTCCATTAAAAGCGGTGACCTCGAAATCAATTTCAGCCAGAGAAAGGTAACCGTCAAAGGCAAAGAGGTCGCCCTGACCTTAACCGAACACGCCCTCCTCCAGGAACTCGCCCTCAATGCGGGCAAGGTGCTCACCTACATCCATCTCCTGCAGAAGGTTTGGGGAACCGATTACGCCGACGAAAGGGAGTATTTGCACGTCTTTGTCAGCCGTCTGCGGGCTAAGCTCGAACCCGAACCCCAAAAACCCCGCTACATTACCACTGTATCCGGGGTCGGCTACCGCTTTGAATAACGCTATTTCACAAAAGCGCTTTACGAACCACTTCCACCAGGTCTTCGGGCTCAAAAGGCTTCATGACAGACGGTCGGTCGGTTTTTTCCAAGAAATCCCGAACGTAATTATTCATGGTATCACCGGTGATAAAAACCAATTTCTCGGTGATGGGGTTTTTAGTTCGTTTCCAGTGCTGGTAAAGCTCTATGCCGGTCATTCCCGGCAACCTGACATCGGATATACAAAGAGCGTAAGCCTTCTCCTCGGCGACTCTTTTAGCGTCCAGTCCGTTATCTACCACATCGACGTCAAAACCGCTCGCGGTAAGCACCCGCTTGCATAAAAGGCCGAGAACGGGCTCGTCTTCAATTACCAATATTCTCCCTTTAATGCCTTCCGACTCCGTCATCAGTTTTCCTCCGACTAGCAAGCGAGCAGAATTTGCCATTTGGTAACTATTCTCACTCCGTCTCAATATTTAACAAGTATGTTAGCACATCAATAGTTAATAGAGACTAAAAACAGGGAGGGAAATTGTAAAGATTTTCTAAACACAAGAGCCGTAACCCAAGAAGGCTCTCATTCGGAGTGGGAAAGAGGCGAAGACAGTGGCGCTTTGGTCAGACCATAGCGTTTATGTCAAGAAGCTCGCGCCCGATAAGCAGCTTATGCATCTCGGTAGTGCCGCCGAGAATGGTGCTCAAGACCGAATCACGGTAGTGATGCTCCACCGGAAAGTCATCGGTGCAGCCGTAAGCCCCGTGCAGCCTCACCGCCTCGTTTGATACACTTACCGCCAGCTCACTAGCCAGCCACTTAGCCGCCGAAAGCTCCTTTGTATGCCGCTTTCCCTGGCTTTTAAGCTCGGCGGCGTAATAGACCTGCCAGCGAATAGCCAAAATCTCGGCCTGCATATGGGCTATTATCTCCTGCACCAGCTGGAAGCTGGCAATGGGCTTGCCGAACTGTCGCCTTTCTTTAGCGTATTTGATACAGGCTTCGAGGCAGCCCTGGGCCATACCGACACCCCCCGCAGCAATAAAGAGGCGCGCCGTGTCGATACCGACCAGGCTGTTCTGCAACCCCCGCCCCACCTCCCCAATTAGGTTTTCTCTGGGCACGCGGCAGTCGCTGAAAGCCAGGTTGGAAACATCGCCCGCCCAATCGCCCACCATCTCGACCTCTTGGCTGGAAAAGCCCGCCGCACCCTTTTCCACGGCGACCAGCGCCATCCCCTTGATGCCCTTAGCTTTATCCGTCTGGACTAAAACGAGAACGACGTCAGCGATGCCGCCGTGGCAGATGAAGTTCTTGTTGCCGTTGATAACCCACTCATCGCCGTCGAGCACGGCTGAGGTCTCGATGGCGGTGGCGTCGCTGCCGGCATCAGGCTCGACGGCGGCCATAGCGATAATCATCTCGCCCCGGCAAAGCGGCGGCAGGTATTTCTGCTTCTGCTCGTCGCTGGCGGCATGGGTCAGGATTGTCCCCGCCAGCACGCATTGACCCACCGAGGTCAGGGTCTGCGTCCAGCTTGCCTGGCTGAGCTGCTCCCAGATAATAGCCGCCGAGACATAGTCCAGTCCCGCCCCCCCATACTCCTGGGGCAGGTGCACCGCCAGCAGCCCCAGCTCGGCCATTTTTTTAATAATATCGTAGTTTATCTTACGCTTTCGCTCGTATTCCTGGAGCGTGGGCGCCATCTCCTGCTCGGCAAACTTACGGGCCATGTCACGGAGCATCAACTGCTCCTCGGATAGCTCAAAGTTCATTGATTCATACCTCCGTTCTTCGACGAAAGTCTACGGCAGCTACATGGGCATGTTGCCATGCCGCTTGGGGTAAGGCTCTATCTTTTTATCTTTTATAAGCTGTAGCGAGCGGGTCAGGCAGCACCTCGTCTCCCTCGGCTCAATGATATCCTGGACATAGGTCACCTGCGAGGCCAGAGCCAGGCTGTCGGCATAGAGTTCGTTATACTCTTTGATTTTTTGGGCGCGAAACTCCTCAGGTTTTTCGGCATTCTTGATGTCCTCGGCGTAGAATAATTCCACCGCCTGCTCCGCTCCCATAGCCCCGACCTCGGCCGTGGGCCAGGCAAAGACAAGGTCAGTGCCGAAGCCAGGCAGTATGCCCATACCCAGGGCAGCGCCGCCGTAGACCTTGCGCATGAGCACGGCCAGCTTGGGCACCGTCGCCTCGGAGAGTGCGTAGAGCACCTTGGCTCCGTGGTGAATAATGCCGTCGTGCTCCTGCGCCTTACCGGGCAGATAGCCGGGCGTATCCACCAGCAGGATAATGGGAATATTAAAGGCGTCGCAAAACCGGATGAAGCGCGCCTGCTTGCGGGAGCTGTCCACCGTCATACAGCCGGCACGCATCATGGGCTGGTTGGCGATAACGCCCACGGTTCTCCCCTCCATGCGGGCAAAGCCGACGATTATCTCGCTGGCGAACTCCTCTTTAATCTCGATAAAGTCGCCGTCATCCACGATTTCCTTGATGACCTTGTGCATATCGTAGCCTTGGGTCGGCTCGGCAGGCACAATCTCGCCCAGGGCATCGGTGAGCCTCTCCGGGTCGTCGCCGCTGTCTATTTTGGGCAAGGGTTCCCGCCAGTTCGAGGGTAAAAAGGAGAGCAAGCGCCTTATCCCCTGCATGCACTCCTTTTCGTTCTTAACCCTGAAGTCAGCCACGCCGGTGAGCTGGCAGTGGACCTTAGCCCCCCCCAGCTCCTCAAGGCTGACGTCCTCCCCCATCACCGACTTGATAACGCGGGGCCCCGTGATGCACATATGGGAAAGCCCCTCCACCATAAAGATGAAGTCGGTCAGCGCCGGCGAATAGACCGAGCCCCCCGTGCAGTTGCCTAAGATGGCCGAAATCTGGGGTATCGCCCCCGAGCAGCGGCTGTTGATGAAGAAGACGACGCCGGCGTGTTTCTCATCGCTGACGCGGTAGGGGTCGTCGCTGCCCGCCTTTTCCGGCCTGACCACCCTGGCTCCCGGCGAATCGTTTAGGCCAATAAGGGGTACGCCCATATCCAGCGCCATCTCGTGGATTTTATAGAGCTTGCGCCCGTGAATGTAGCCCTGGGAGCCGCCGAAAACGGTGGCATCGTGGGAAAAGATACAGACCCTGCGCCCATCTATGGTGCCGTGACCGGTGACGACGCCGTCCCCCGGTGCGCCCAGCCGGTATTTCACCAGCATGCCGAACTCGTTGAAGCTGCCCGGGTCGAGGAGCAGGTCGATGCGCTCCCGAGCCGTCAGCTTGCCCTTCTCGTGCTCGCGGGCGATTTTATCCTTGCCGCCCCCCAGGGCGGCCATCTCTTTAGCCTCGCGGAGCTTTTTGATGCGTTCTTCCATTTTCTACCTCCCCCAAAGCGCTTTTGGCAGAAACGTCTGGAACGTCTGCCTAGAATATATCCTCTTCTTTGACCCAGGGTGGGAACCAGCGGTAGTGCTCGGGCGGATTGGCTTTCTTCAGCCCCTCGTAGCTCGCCTTGGCTAAGGTAATCGTTTCGCCCTTGCGGTGCAGGCTGACCAGTCCTTTGGTTTCCAGCGCCAGAAGCACGCGTTCCAGCTCGGCGTCGCTGACAGCGAACGTCTCTTTAACATCCTCAAAGCTCATGTAGAGGCCGGGGTTGACCCGGTAGTCCTCGGCGAGGACGGCCAGTAAACTATCCTCATCGACTTTCGAGCGCTTGGCTGGTTTTTCGGCGCTGGTTATGGGCACGCCCAGTTTACTGTGGCGGACGCGGTGCGGCATCCTGAAGTCATCTGCCATCACCCTCAGACCCATACGATAAATGGTTAGCTTAATAGCTTCGTTAGTCCCACCCGCTATCTGGGCTACCTTTGACTCGTTTAAGATTCTCTGCAGGGGGTAGAACTTGGTGGTGCCGTCGCCCCCCATAACCTGGATGGCCTCAACCCCCACCTCCACGGCCGCGTCGGTGCTAAAGACCTTGCATACGGAGCAGTCCACCGCGGCGTTCTGCCCGCTGTCCAGGTGTTGGGCGGCGTAGTAGGTGGATAATCGGGCCAATTTTAGTTTAGCCAGCATGTCGGCTACCTTGAACTGGTTGGTGGGGATATCGATGGTGGGCTTGCCGAACTGGATGCGCCTCTGCCCGTAGGAGATGACTGCCCGCAGCGCCTCCCGCATCGAGCCGAGCACCTGCGCCGAGACCAGCGCCCGCTCGTAGTTAAGGGCCAGGACCATCACCCGCCACCCCTCCCCTTCTTCCCCGATACGGTTTTTCAGCGGCACGGGCACATCGATAAGGCTCAAATAGCCGTTGGGTACGTTATCGAAGCCCATCACCTCGTTAATCTTCTCGATGGTGAAGCCAGGCATTCCCTTCTCCACGATGAAACCGGTGAGGTGGCGGTGGCGGCGTATATCTTCGGGGTCGTCGCTGGTGCGGGCGTAGAGCATATACCGTCCCGCCGCCCCAGTGCCGGTGGCGAACCTTTTTTTGCCGCTGACGATGTATTTATCGCCCTGGCGCCTGGCGTATGTCTCGATGCCGGCGACGTCGGTGCCCACGCCGGGCTCGGTCATAGCCACCGCCCCCAGCTCCCCTTTGGCCATGCGGGGCAGGAATCTCTTTTTCTGCTCCTCGCTGCCGAAGTCTATCACCTGATGCCAGCCCCCCAGCATGGCGCCGCCGAATATCCAGCCCACGCCGGGCATGCGGCTGATCTCCTCGATGACGATGCAGGCCCCGGTAGCGCCCAGCCCCATCCCCCCATACTCTTTAGGAACGCCGGCGCCGAAATAGCCCTCTTTAGCAATACTGGTTATGATATCCCTGGGAAACTCACGTTGCCAGAATGCTTCCTCGGCGCGGGGCATAATCTTATCGACGAATTTACCGACATCGCCCGCCAGCTTCTTGTGCTCCTCGCTCCACCAGCTAAAGGCTTCCATATATTCCCCCTAAAGTTCGCTATGAAGATGATAGCGTAAGACGCCCCGATTATCAATGGTATCTCCAAAACTTTGACAAGGCCTGGCTAAAGTATTACCTTAGTCGGTAACAATGCAATAAAGATGGGGGTAAAGGCATTGGAGACAATGACAGAGCTGGCGCAGATTGCCCGCACGCGACCGGAGAAATTAAAAGAGCGGAGGGCGAAAGGCGTTAAAGTAGTCGGCTACATCGGCCGCTTCGTCCCCGAGGAGCTAATCTATGCCTCGGGGGCGGTACCCTACCTGCTCTGTAGAGGGGGACAGCCCGAACCGCCCGACGCCGTCATACCCTACATGCTGAGGTTTATGAGCCCCTACAGCCGCTCACAAATCGGCTACCACCTGCTGGGCATAGACCCGGTGGTGCCCATGCTCGATTTGATTGTAGCCCAGTGCAGCGACTGCCACGAGTCGAGGCTGGCCGACCTCTTCGAGTACTTTAAGCTGCCCACGATGCGGCTGGGCGTGCCCCAGGACTGGGAGAAAGCCCTCTCCCGCGACTACTATTACAGGGAGCTGGCTCGCCTCAAGGAGAAGCTGGAAAGCCTCACCGGCAACGAGATAACCGAACAGAAGCTTAAGCAATCAACCGACTCTCTTAATAAGATAAGGGACACTTTAGCCAAGATTAACCTTTTAAGAAAAAAGCAGCCCCCGCCACTCGGCGGCGACGACTTTATCAGGTTAAATCACTACTCCTTCTACGCCGACCCCGAGCAGGTATTGCCCAAGCTCAGCGACTTGCACAAAGAACTGCAAAAAGCCAAGAGCCCCTTCTCCCCCCAACCCCCCCGCCTGCTCATGGCGGGGCATGTCGTCGGCGTCGGCGATTACGTCGTCCCCAGGCTCATTGAGGACTCGGGCGGGGTGGTCGTCGCCGAATTCTTGGACGAAGGTATGCGGCACCACCAATGGCCGGTAAAGAGCAACGGCGACCTGATGACCAGCCTGGGCAAGAGCTATTATTTGGAAAGGACACCCCCCTCCCTCTTCCAGCCCGCCTGGGAAGCCAGGACAGCCGCTATCAAAAAGCTGATAAAGGACTTTAATATCGACGGCGTGATATGGTACCAGCTATCATTTGAGGAGGTCTACGACCTGGAGTGCTCCGTCGTCTCCAAGGCGATGGGCGAGATGAACGTCCCCCTGCTCAAGCTGGAGTCCTCCTACGAATATTCGCGGGAGGCGGTGGGACCCCTGACGACGCGCATCGAGAGCTTTATCGAAACCGTCCGCCAGAGGAGGAGCTAGGATGAAGAACGTTTACGAAGATTTTTTGAGACTGACCGGTTTCGAGGAAGCCGATATGCCCCAATACCTGCCCGAGTGGAAGCAGGCTTCGGCCAAGCTGGGCCTGACCGAAGAGGACATCAGGTTCGCCACCGAAGAGCAGCTCCCGTCATACTTTGCCGTGGAGCTGGAGGGAATCCGCAAGCTGCTGGGCTGCTTCGTCAAGGAGACAATAGATTTGACCAAGGCTAGCGACTATAAAGCGAGAGGGGTAAAGATAGTCTACGGCATCCTGCCCGCCATTTTGCACTTTTACTATGCTCTGAAACTAACGGCGCCGCAGAAGGTTTTCGTTTCCTTCCCCGACATATTCTTGACCATGGTCTTAAACGGTTTCTTCCATAAGCTAGGCCCCTACCTGGAGGAAGCCGAGAAGGCGGGCATCCCCTACGGCTGCCGCCACTGCGCCCTGAACAAGACGCGCTACGCCGCCCGCCGCCTGGGCATTATCCCTTCCCCCGACATCAACTGGATATGGGGCTTTATCTGCGACGAAGCCCCCAAGACCGACGAGTTCATTAGCCTCTACCACGACCCCGAATGGAAGACCTACATCACCCGTCTCCCCCACGACCAGCCCCTGGGCACGGTTGAGGATGAGGTCATCGACCGCGTTAAATACCTGGCCGCCCAGATGAAGGACGGCTTCGAGTTCGCCCAGAAGGAAATCGGCATCAAGGTCCCTGAAGAGAAGATAAACGAGGTAATTGCTATCTGGCAGAGGTATGCCGCCAAGCTGGCCGAGCTGGCCCTGCTCATGACCGCCGACCCCCAGCCCCTGGGCGCCATCAGCGGCCGACTTTTCTGGGAGGGCCTCTTCACTCCCTTTAACACCGGCATCGAGGGCATGGAAGAGGCGCTGGATATCACCATCAAAGAGGTCAGGCAGCGGGTGGCTAAAAAAGAAGGCATACTGCCCGCCGGTGCCCCAAAATTGCTCGTCTACAGCCTTCACCCCACCGTCCCCTGGGTGGCCAAGACCTTCGAGGAAAACGGCGTGGGCGTCCCCTTGAGCGAGTTTTTTATCCTCACCAAAAAGCAACTCCAGCCCCCGTCCTTCGATGACCCCTATATGGCGGCGGCGGAAAGCTGGCTGCGGACTTCGGGCATGGTCAACCCCGGCTACCAGGCGGAGCAGATCTGTGAAAAGCTGGAAACGCACAATTTCGACGGCATGGTCTTCGGGCTGATGGACTTCGACCGCTGGTTGGGCAGCAGCCACCGCCTGCTGGCGCGGATGGTCGAGGAAAAGACCGGGCTGCCCGTCTTCTACATTGAGGGCGATAACTGGGACGACCGGGACTACAGCCTGGAAGCCCTGAGGACGAGGATTGAGAGCATATGCGAAATAATGAAGATGAGGAAGGCTTAAAGCTAAGATGTTCGCCGGTATTGATATAGGCTCAGTATCCACCAAGGCGGTGCTAATTGATGAAAAGGGGGAGGTCTTAGCCTTCTCCCTGATACCAACCGGCTACGACCGCCAACAGAGCGGCGCCGAAGCCCTTAAACTGGCTCTGGATAAAATAGGCAAATCGAAAAAAGACATCGCCTATACCATCTCCACCGGCTACGGTCGCCGTGCCTTTAGCTCGGACAAGGCAATGCCCGAGATAATATGCCACGCTAAGGGAACCCGGGCTCTGTTCCCCGAAGCCAGGACTATCATTGACATCGGCGGTCAGGACAGCAAGGTCATCCAGCTGGACGAAGCGGGCATGGTTGTCAGGTTCGAGATGAACGATAAGTGCGCCGCGGGTACGGGCCGATTTTTGGAGGTCTTAACCGAAAGGATATTGAACCTACCCATCGAAGAGCTGGGACCCCTGGCCTTGAAGTCCCGAAACCCGGCCACTTTAAGCAGCGTCTGCACCGTGTTCGCCGAATCGGAGGTGCTCTCCCTGCTCTCGGAGCACAAAGCCCGGGAGGATATCGCCTACGGCATCAGCAAGGCCATCGCCCGAAGGGTGGTCGGCATGGGGGCGGGGGGACAGGTCGATTATAATGAGCCCATTGTCTTTTCGGGAGGGGTAGCCCGGAATGTGGGCGTGGTCAAGGCAATCGAAGACGAGCTGGGCAGGAAGGTGATAACCCCGGATGAACCCCAGATAACGGCGGCGCTGGGTGCGGCTATCTCCGCTCAAGAGCAGGGGCACTAAGCCCTAGCCGTTGCTGGACTTCGCTTCCGGCTCAGAGGCCACATCCCCACCCCGCACCCGCCCCCAGATAGCCATCGCCCTGGTCAGGGAATCAATGTCAGTGGTGGCGTCGGGGCCCTTAAAAAAGCAGAGCTTCATACAGTTATTTAACACCAGCGCTCCCACGCCCTCGATACCGGAGCGAACCGCCGCCAGTTGCATCACTATGCTCTCGCAATCACGGTCTTCGGCAATCATTCTCTGGATGCCGCGAATCTGTCCCTCAACCCTCTTCAGACGCTTCAGCAGTGCCTCATTAGAGACCCCGGCCTGTTCTTCTATATCCATTGTTACCCTCCAAAGTACGCAGTCTTGATGTTGCCATACCCCATAGGGTATAATGCCTCTGGCTAAGCCTTTTTCACCAGGCCATTCAACACATTTTAGCACTAATCGCCGTCGCATGGCGAGCATGCGGAAAGGAGTGGGATGGGCGAATTTGAGCCAAAGATAGTCGGTTTGTTTTGTAACTGGTGTTCCTATACCGGCGCCGACCTGGCCGGCACATCACGAATCAAATACCCGGCTAATGTGAGGATTATCCGGGTGATGTGCTCAGGCCGAGTTGACGAAAGGCTGATACTGAAGGCATTCACCGCGGGTGCTGATGGAGTCCTTGTCTGCGGCTGCCACCCCGGGGATTGCCACTACCAGAAGGGAAACGTCAACGCGCGTCGCAGGATTAACAGCTGGAAACCGTTGCTCAGCGCGGTTGGCATCGGGCAGGAGAGACTCCGGCTGGAGTGGATTTCGGCATCCGAAGGGCCCAAGGTAGCCGAGACGGTTAAGAGCTTCACCCAGACCATAAAAAAGCTTGGTCCCAGCCCGCTTAGAAGGAGGCAAAATGACAATTGAGTGCGTACCCACTATATGTCCCTATTGCAGTTGCGGCTGCGGTATCAACCTTATAGTCAGCGACGGCAGGATAATCGGGCAGGAGCCCTGGAAGGAGCACCCTATCAATGAAGGTGCTAACTGCCCCAAGGGCAAGAACGCCTATCATTTCCTCTACAGCGAAGACAGGCTAAAGACACCGCTCATCAGGAAGAACGGAAATCTCAAGGAAGCTTCCTGGGATGAGGCCCTTGATTTTATCTCTTCCAAACTAAAGGAAGCCACCCCGGAGACCTTCGGCTTTATTGCCTCGTGCCGGAACAGCAATGAGGATGCCTATGTAATGCAAAAGTTTACGCGAGTAGTAATGGGCACCAATAATGTAGAGTACTGCGGCAGGTTGTGCCATTCCCCGGCAGCGGCTGCCCTAATTCCGGCTATGGGCTCAGGAGCGATGCAAACTTCACAGCAGGAACTTGAGCTCGCTGATTGTTTTTTCCTTGCCGGCGTTAATCTTACGGAGACCTTTCCTATGATAACGCGGAGGATACTGCGTGCTAAAGCCAGAGGAGCCAAGGTTATCTACACTGACCCTAGAAAGACAGCTACTGCCAGGCATCTGGCTGATATCCATCTGCAGCTAAGGTCAGGCACAGATAGTGCTCTGATAAACGCTATGATGAGCATTATCCTGGCTGAAGGGCTTGAGGACAAGGAGTTTATCGCCTCAAAAACGGCCGGTTTTGATGAGTTGCGCGATTTTCTGGCCAAGGTAGACCTGAAAGGGGCGGCGGAAATAACTGGTGTACCTGTAGAAAAAATCAAAGAGGCGGCTATCACCTACGCCAAGGCAGATAGGGGTTGCATATTATACGACCAGGGTATGTCCCAGCATTATGTTGGCACCGACAATGTCAGGAATCACGCCAACCT
>CAYNFV010000016.1:0-19365 GCA_964396645.1 uncultured Dehalococcoidales bacterium | reverse complement strand
ACATCCTGCCCCAGGAGCAGGCCTACTGGCGCTTCATCGAGCAGAGGGTGGACAGAAGCGCCCAGCTCTACGGCTATGAGCGCATCGACACCCCCGCCTTCGAGGATACCAAGCTCTTTGCCCGCAGCGTGGGTGAGGACACCGACATCGTCACCAAGGAGATGTACACCTTCCAGGACCGGGGGAGCAGCTCGCTGACCTTAAGACCCGAAGGCACGGCCTCGGTCTGCCGCGCCTACCTGGAGCACGGCATGCACAACCAGCCCCAGCCGGTGAAGCTTTATTATATCGCCTCCATCTTTAGATACGAGAGGCCGCAGGCGGGGCGTTTCCGCCAGCACTACCAGTTCGGCTACGAGGCTATCGGCGACGGCGACCCCGCCCTCGACGGCGAGGTCATTGATATGGCCTGGCGGTTTTTCGCCGACATGAAACTAAGCAAGCTGACGCTGGAGCTGAACAGCATCGGCTGTAAAAACTGCCGCCCCGGCTATGTGGACAAACTAAAGAGCTACTACGTGGGTCATGCCCTGGAGCTCTGCCCCGAATGCCAGACGAGGCTAAAGCGAAACCCGCTGCGCCTGCTCGACTGCAAGCAAACGGGCTGCCAGAAGGTGGCCGCCGCCGCCCCCAGGAGCGTTGACTACCTCTGCAATGAGTGCGCCGGGCACTTCCGGCAGCTTACGAGATACCTGGAGTTGCTTAAGCTGCCATATAACGTCAATCACCGCCTGGTGCGGGGGCTGGACTATTACACGCGGACGGTCTTCGAGATTCAACCCGAAGACGGCGGCGCCCAGAGCACGCTGGCCGGCGGGGGTCGCTACGACGACCTCATCGAGGAGCTGGGGGGCAAGCCGACGCCGGCTATCGGATTCGCCGCCGGCATGGAAAGGCTTATCCTTAACCTCAAGGAGCAGAAGGTTAGCATTCCCCCCCTACCCAAGCCCAATGTTTTTATCGCTTCCTTAGGCGATGAAGCCAAAGACACCGCAACCAAGCTGGCCGCGAACTTAAGGGGGGTGGGGGTGGGGGTAATCCTAGCTATGGGGGAGAAGAGCCTCAAGGCGCAACTGAGGCAGGCCAACAGCCTGGGCACACGCTACGCCGTCATTATCGGGGAGGAAGAGGTCAAGGCGGGGACGGTGATACTGCGGGATATGGCCAGCGCCGAGCAGAAGAGCGTGGAAATCAAAGAATTGCCCAAGCTGCTCAAATAGCCTTTTTAGCTTCACTTCACGACTGGATTGTGCTATAATATATACGTATGGCTGCCTTACAATCATCAGCAATCGCCTCTAGTTGGGTGGCCTCTTCTTCTTTAGGCCGCTGCCCGGCATCTTTCTTACCACCGATAGCGGAGTAAAAACGTCCATGACTAAGGATAAAGCACCAGCCAAGTCAAAAAAATCCAAAGCCAACGATTACCGGGCGGAGGACATCCAGGTCCTGGAGGGGCGGGAGGCGGTGCGCCGCCGCCCCGGGATGTACATCGGCAGCACCGACCAGCGCGGGCTGCACCACCTGGTCTATGAAATCACCTACAACAGCATCGACGAAGCCATGGCTGGCTTCTGCTCCAACATCTGGGTCACCCTCTGCCAGGACAATACTATAAGGGTGGAGGACAACGGGCGGGGCATCCCCGTGGACATTCACCCTTCGACCAAGCTCACCGCCCTAGAGACGGTAATGACCGTCCTCCACGCCGGCGCCAAGTTCGGCGGGCATACCTACACCGTTTCGGGGGGGCTGCACGGGGTGGGGGCATCGGTGGTCAACGCCCTCTCTTCCTGGCTTACCGCCAGCGTCCGCCGCGACGGCAAGCAGTACCAGCAGGAATACAAGCAGGGCATACCCAGCGGCCAGGTG
The DNA here is from genome assembly GCA_964396645.1 of uncultured Dehalococcoidales bacterium. GTDB lineage: Bacteria > Chloroflexota > Dehalococcoidia > Dehalococcoidales > BS750m-G39 > E44-bin88. The sequence continues at coordinate 17,493 of CAYNFV010000016.1, read as the reverse complement.
GAGGCGGTGGGTAAAGCCAGCGATACCGGCACCACCATCACCTTCCTTCCCGACAAGGCCATCTTCGGCGAGGCCAAGTGTGATTTCAACACCGTCAGCGAGCACCTGCGCGAGCTGGCTTATTTAAATAAGGGTCTGGAGATATGCATCCGCGACGAGAGGAGTGACGAGGAAAAGACCTTCTACTTCGAGGGGGGCATCACCGGCTTTGTCCGCCACCTCAACCGCAACCGGGTGGTGCGCCACCGCAAGCCTATATATATCTCCAGCACCGTCAACGGCACCATCGTCGAGGCCGCCCTGCAGTACAACGATGGCTTCTCCGAGTCTTCTTTCAGCTTCGCCAACTGCGTCAATACCGTCGACGGGGGCACGCACCTTACCGGCTTCCGCTCGGCGCTGACCCGGGTTCTTAACGACTACGCCCGCAAGAACAAGATGCTAAAAGAGGATGAGGCCAACCTCATCGGCGAGGACGTCAGGGAAGGGCTGACAGCTATTATCAGCGTCAAGCTGGCCGAGCCCCAGTTCGAGGGGCAGACCAAGGGCAAGCTGGGCAATCCCGAGACAAAGAGCCACGTGGAGAGCGCCGTGGGGGAGGGTTTAGCCTTACACCTCGAAGAGCACCCCGACGACGCCAAGAAAATCATCGAGAAGTGCCTGCTCGCCGCCAAGGGGCGGGAAGCCGCCCGTAAAGCCCGGGACCTAATCGTCAAGAGGGGCAGCCTGGAGACGGCCACCCTGCCCGGCAAGCTCGCCGACTGCTCGGAGAAGGAGCCGGCCCACTGCGAGCTCTATATCGTGGAGGGGCCCTCGGCGGGGGGCTCGGCTAAAGAGGGACGCAACCGCCGCTTCCAGGCCATTCTGCCGCTAAGGGGTAAAATCCTCAACGTGGAGAAGGCGCCCCCGGACAAGATGCTCTCCCACGAAGAAATCAGGGCCATCATCACGGCGCTGGGGGCGGGTATCGACGACGAGTTCGACCCGTCCAAGCTGCGCTACCACCGCATTATCCTGATGACGGACGCCGATGTTGACGGCTCCCACATCCGCACCCTGCTGCTCACCTTCTTCTTCCGCCATATGGCCGAGCTCATCAACAACGGACATTTATATATCGCCCAGCCGCCCCTCTACCGCATCAAGTCGGGCAAGCTCCACCAGTGGGTCTATTCCGACCCTGAGAAGGAAGCGGTCCTAACCCAGCTCAAAGACAAGAGGGTGGAGGTCCAGCGTTATAAGGGCCTGGGCGAGATGACCGCCGAGCAGCTCTGGGACACCACCATGAACCCCGAAACCCGCACCCTGCTCCAGGTAGAGGTGGAGGACACCGCCAAGGCCGACCACATCTTCCACGTATTGATGGGGGACGAGGTGCCGCCGCGCAAGGCCTTCATCCAGGCGCACGCCAAGAGCGTCAAGAACTTGGATATTTAGGCCTCCTTATACAACCCGTGCTCTTTGATGTACCTCTCCACCGCTTTAGGAACAAACTCGCTGATGGACTTACCCTCCGCCGCCCGCCGCCTTATTTCCGAGGCGTTGATGTCTATGCGTGGCCTATCGAAGAGAATGACCTTCTGCGAAATGCCGGGCAGCTCTTTTTCCAGGGCGGGGAGGTCGGGATAGGGAAAATCAACGCGGGGGACGGCCACTAAACGACACATCTCAATCAACCGCTGAGGCTGGTACCACTTGGGGAGCTGCATCAAATTATCCCAGCCCAGGATAAAGAATATCTCGTCACCGGTGCTAAGCTGGGAGTGGAGCTGCTCAATAGTATCGACGCTGTAGCTGGGGCCGCTGCGCTCTATCTCCATAGTGGAGAGCTTGAAGCGGGGGTTGCCGCTAATCCCCAAGCGCACCATCTCCAGCCGGTGCGGGACGGGCGAGATGGCGTTGTTGAGCTTGAGCCAGGGCTGGCCCGCGGGTATAAACAGTATCCGGGGCAGGTCTAACCTGGCGATGGCTTCCTCAGCCACCCTGATGTGTCCGATATGGAGGGGGTCGAAGGTGCCCCCCAGTACCCCGATATTCATTATGCCGTCCCTTTCTATATGACTAACGCCTGGGTTTAGGCCGAAATACCTTCTTTCTCTTTGCCGGCTCCGGCTTGGGCGCCGACTGGACCATCTTGGCTGTCGCCGCCATTAGCTCGGGGATGCCCTGGCCACTTAACGCCGAGACGAAAAAGGCATCGGTGCCGATAGCCCTAAAGCTCTCCTCCAGTTCCTCACGTCTAGCCTTGACCTGGGGCAAGTCGAGCTTGTTGACCGCCACCAGCTGCGGCTTCCGGGCCAGCGCCGAGTCGAAGAGGCTGAGCTCGGTGTTTACCTGGGCCATGTCCTCCGCTGGCGAGGGTGAGCCGCCGTCGAGCAGGTGGATGAGCACCCGCGTGCGCATAATGTGGCGCAGGAAGTCATGTCCTAATCCCTTGCCCAGGTGGGCGCCGGCAATCAGCCCGGGAATCTCGGCCAGGACAAAGCTCTGCCCGCCGAGCTCGACCATCCCCAGCACCGGTTCCAGCGTGGTGAAGGGGTAGCTGGCAATCCTGGGCTTGGCCGCCGAGACCGCCGCCAGCAGCGTCGACTTGCCCACATTAGGATAGCCGATAACGCCGACATCAGCAATAAGCTTGAGCTCTAGAATCAATGAGTGCTCTTCACCCTCCGTCCCCTCCTCGGCGGTCTGGGGCGCCTGGTTGGTCGAGGTGGCGAAGCGGGCGTTGCCCCGGCCACCCTTACCTCCCCTAGCCACAACCACCGACTGGCCGGGCTGGTCCAGGTCGGCGATAGGACCATCGCCAATCTGCGACTTGTAGCTGACCATAGTCCCCACGGGCACGGTCAGGGTCAGGCCCTCCCCCTTCTTACCGTGCTTGTCCTTGCCCCTTCCGTTTTTGCCGCTAGCCGCCTTAAATTGCCGTCGACGCTGGAAGGCCCTCAGGCTGGACGCCGACCGCTCGGCGACAATAATAACGTCACCGCCGTCGCCACCATCGCCGCCGTCGGGGCCACCGAAGGGAACAAACTTCTCGTGGCGGAAGCTGATAATGCCGTCACCGCCATCTCCGGCCTTAACTATTATCTCAGCGCGGTCAAACATGACCAGTCCTTAAAAACCTTATCAACATCTTAACCAGCTTATTAGAATTACCTTAAATTAAATATATATGGTTAATAACACTAATTATAATACCACTTAAAGCTGGTGGCTAGCCCAAAATATTGCCGCCAGCCAAAAAGGGGCAAAATCAGGGCTGGGTTCTATGGGAGCTTTCCCCCTGGCGGAGGCGAATATCCACAAGTGCTGTTTTATATAACACGAGGCCTGTTTATCATTGGTGGACGGGTGGTGGGGAGGCGGTTATTTCCTGGTGGAGAAACCCCGCTGGATGTCGGCAACCTGGCGCCTTAAGTAGGGGTCGTTATCTATTTCGGCGGCTATCTTCTGCACGGCGTGGGTAACCGTGGAGTGGTCGCGGTTGCCGAACTCCAGCCCGATCTGGGCCAGCGAGCAGCTGGTGCCCTCTTTAAGCAGGTACATGGCCAGCTGGCGGGCCAGGGCGGTGTTGCGGTCTCTCTTTCGCCCTTTGAGGTCTTCTGGTGATAGCTGGAAGCTCTGAGCCACGGCCTCTATCACCCTTTCCGGGGTGAGGGAGTTCTTGGGCCCCTTGCCGGCGATGTCCTCCAGCGCCCGGGCGGCCAGCTCCGGGGTGAGCAGTGCCCGGAAGAGTCGGGCGTAGGCGATGGCGCGGTGCAGGGAGCCCTCTAATTCTCTGATGTTCTGCTGGATGCGCCGGGCGAGGAACTCGAGCACCTCCCGGGGTACCTCGGTCTTTTCCTGCTCGGCCTTGGCTTGCAGGATGGCCAGGCGGGTGTCGAAGTCGGGGGGATTGATGTCGGCCACCAGCCCCCACTCGAAGCGGGAGCAGAGGCGGGCACCGAGGTAGGGCATGGACTTGGGGGAGCAGTCGCTGGTGATGACAATCTGGCGGTTGGCGTTGTGCAGCTCGTTGAAGGTGTGGAAAAAGCTCTCCTCGGTCTGCTCCTTGCCGCTGATGAACTGGATGTCATCTATCAACAATATATCAACAGTGCGGAACTTGCTGCGGAACTCCTCGGTGCTCTTATCCCGGATGGCGCTGACGAACTCGTTGGTGAACTGCTCGGCGCTGACGTAGAGGGCGCGGAAATTGTTAGCGCGGGCGGCGTGGTAGACGGCGTGCAGCAGGTGGGTCTTGCCCAGCCCCACCCCGCCGTAGAGGAAGAGCGGGTTGTAGCCACGCCCGGGGTTTTCGGCGGCGCCCAGGGCGGCGGCGTAAGCCAGGCGGTTGTTGTTGCTGACCACGAAGGAATCGAAGGTGTAGCGGGCTTTGCCCGCGGGTCGGGCGGTGGGGGCGGAGGCCGTGGTCTCTCGTGCCGAGGCTACCCGAAAGAGGACCTTGATATCGGGGCGGGTGAGCCCGATGAGGGTCTTTTCGATAAGGGAGCGCTGGTTCTGGTTGAGGTATTCGGCGACGAAGGCGTTGGGCACGCCGACGACGAACTGGTCGTCTTCGTAGCTTAGGCCGGTGGTCTTTTCCAGCCAGGTGCGGTAATATGAGCGTGTGACCTGGACCTGTAGTTCACCCAAAGCGGCTTCCCAGATTTCTTGAGCTGAACTGGCTCCCATACCGTTGCTTACCTCTCGTTACGTTTCGTCGCTTTAGGTTTTTATAGCAGACTGCAGTTGAGGGCAGTCGGGGAATAATGCGGTTTAGATAGAGGCAGAGGGAGGAAATTGGCGGCGTGCTATATAGAATAGCGGGTCGGGGTGGATGGTGGCAAACTTTTTAGGGGTGGTTGGGGGGGGGTTGGAGGGTAGGGTTTCCCTTCAAAGGTCTATAGAGCTTGTTCTTTCGCTTAAAATTGAGAGGATAGCCATAAATCGAGAACTTGTTGCTGAAAATGATTAGTGTTAAAATTCTAGCCCGTGGAGGCCTTAAGTTGAGAGTCGTTTTTATGGGCAGTCCCGGCTTCGCCGTCCCCTCCCTGGAATACCTTGTCGCCAGCGGCTACGAGCTGGCGGCGGTCTACACCCAGCCCGATAGAACAGGGAGGCGGGGGCGCCGCCTGACGGCCTCGCCGGTAAAGCAGGCAGCCTCGGCTCTGGGATTAGGGGTGGTACAGCCCAAGAGCCTTAAAGTCCCTGAGGCTGTTAGGCAGCTGGCCGATTTCAAGCCCGATGTTATCGTGGTGGCCGCCTTCGGGCAGCTTTTGCCTAAGGCGATCCTGGAGCTGCCACGGCTGGGCTGCCTTAACGTCCACCCCTCGCTTTTGCCCGAGTTCCGGGGGGCTGCGCCGGTGGCGGCGGCTATTTTAGTCGGCGATGAGTTCACTGGCGTCACTATTATGCTACTCGATGAGGGCATGGACAGCGGGCCCATTCTGGCGCGAGGGCAGATACCAATAGCCGATAGCGACACCACCGCCTCGCTGGGTGAAAAGCTGGCCATCGTCGGGGCGGGGCTTTTGGGGGAGGTGCTGGTGGGGTGGGCGAGAGGGGAGCTTAAACCCCGGCCCCAGGACGAGGCTAAGGCAAGCTACTGCCAGCCCATCGCTAAGGACGAGGGGGAAATCGACTGGAAACTATCGGCGCTAGAGATATGGCGGCGGGTGCGCGCCTTTTACCCCTGGCCGGGGAGCTACAGCCGCTGGCGGGGCAAGACGCTCAAGATAATCGAGGCAATGCCTTTAACGGCGCCGGCGAAGGCTAAAGTTGGGGAGGTGGTCGCTTTGGACTCCGGCGGCTTCGGTATCGGTAGCGGCGATGGAATATTAAATATCCTTAAGGTGCAATTAGAGGGGAAGCAGGTCTTATCCGCCGCCGATTTCCTGAGGGGACAGCGCGACTTTATCGGGGCGGTTCTGCCCTCGAGCTAGTAAGGAGGAAACCTTGTCCCAGCCCAAGGATCTAAAACGCTTCGAAGCCCTGGTCGAGATTATCGCTACCTTAAGAGCGCCCGGCGGCTGTCCCTGGGATAGAAAGCAGACCCACGCCTCGCTGCGGGGAAACCTGCTCTCGGAGTGCTACGAGGTGCTGGAGGCGCTGGACGAGGACGATGCCGGGAAGCTGCGCGACGAGCTGGGTGACCTGTTAATGCAGATTGTCCTCCAGGCCCAGATTGCCACCGAAGCCGGCGAGTTCGAGCTGGGGGAGGTCATCGAAAACATCAGCCAGAAGCTCATCCACCGCCACCCCCACGTCTTCGGTTCTAAAAAGGTTAAGGACGCCGAGGAGGTGATGCATAACTGGGAGGAGCTCAAGAAGGAAGAGAGAGACGAGGGCGTTTCCATGCTGGAGAGCGTGCCCAAGGAGATGCCCGCCCTGGGCTACGCCCATGAGGTTCAGCGCCGGGCGGCCTGGGTCGGCTTCGACTGGGAGGACATTAACGGCATCATCGATAAGCTGGCCGAGGAAATCGGCGAGTTCCAGCGGGCGGAGACCAAAGAAGAGAAAGCCAGCGAGTTCGGCGACCTGCTCTTTACGCTGGTCAACATTGCGCTGCGAATGGGCATAGACGCCGAGGCGGCGCTGAGGGAGGCCAACAAGCGCTTCTATAAGCGCTTCACCGCTATGGAGGAGCTCTGCCGCCAGCGGGGGCTTAAGTTTGCCGAGCTATCCTTCGACGAGCAGAATAAACTCTGGGCGGAGGCCAAGAAGGGATTAGAATAGGCGGGGGTTCGAACCTTCTCAAACATATAGACATATCGGTGTTTGTATGTTATCATTTGTTGAGAGGAGAAGTATGGCCTTGAAGCGAACTACCATCTTTCTTACCGAGGAGCAGCATGAGAGCCTGCGCCGTCTTGCCTTCGAGCAGCGAACCTCTATGGCCAAGCTCCTGCGTGATGCCGCCCTGGAGATACTGGAAGACGAGCAGGATATTCGGGAAGGACTGAAAGCCCTAGCCGACGATAAGGGCACGGTTAGCCTGGAGGACTATCGCCGCCAGCGAAAAGAGCGGGAACTCCGCGGTGAGCTACCGGATTAAGCTAAGGCGAATAGCCCAGAGGCAGCTGGACGCAACTACCGGGCGGGATTATCAAGCTATTGACCGGGCCATCTCCGCTCTGGCGCAGGAGCCAAGACCACCTAGGGTCAAGAAGCTGGCCTCAAGCGGCTTGTGGCGCATAAGGGTAGGGCAATACAGAGTTGTATATCACATAGACGACAAAGAGCGCTTGGTTATAGTGGTGCGGGTAGCCAGGCGCACCAAGGATACCTACAAATATTAAATCAATCTCCGTCAGTCCCGGCTGTTAAAAAGCTAAAACCTTATCCCCGACAATTTGTGCTATAATGGACGGCAATCAGCCTGAAAAGGCTGCAAAAAATCGGGGCGAGAGGATTTGAACCTCCGACCTCAGCGTCCCGAACGCTGCGCGCTAACCAGACTGCGCTACGCCCCGTCCGCCATATTATAGGGGGATTTGGTTTTGATTGCAAAACGGGGAGTTGGGGGAGAGATTGCTTCGCCTTCGGCTCGCAATGACAGCTTAGTCTGGGGGTTGAGGAGAGGAGTCTATAGGGCGGCCTGCCCGCCGTAGCCTTTGGCGAAGGCTGGGATTTGGTGTGGGACGAAGACCTGGGGGGAGGGCCTCGAGAGAAAATGAAATACTCCGTTATCATAATCGACGGCGCGGCGGGTGAACCTCTGCCTCAGCGCGGAGGTAAGACCTGCCTGGAGCTGGCTAACATCCCCCACCTCGACGCCCTGGCCGGAGAGGGGGTGGTGGGGCTGGCGCGCACCGTGCCCGAGGGGATGGAGCCCTCCAGCGCCTGCGCCTGTATGTCGGTGCTGGGCTACGACCCTAAGGTCTACTACAAGGGGCGGAGTGCCATCGAGGCTAAAGCCATGGATATCCCCGTCGGGGAGGGGGAGGTCGTCTTCCGCTGCAACCTGGTGGGGGTTAGCGACGGCAAAATGAAGAGCTACAGCGCCGGCTATATCAGCACTGAAGAGTCGAAAGAGCTTATCTCGGCGCTGAACGATAGCCTGGGGGACGATAGCCTCCACTTCTACCCCGGCGTAAGCTACCGAAATATACTAAAGCTTAAGGGGCATGAGGATACACTCAAAGCCCAATGCACCCCGCCCCACGATATCCCCGATAAGCCCGTGGCTGAATATCTGCCTAAGGGCAAGGGCAGCGAGTTTTTAAGGGATTTAATGCGGCGCTCGGAAAAGGTGCTCCAGGGTCATCCCATAAACGTTAGCCGACAAGCGCGCGGCGATGTTCCGGCAACGACCATCTGGCTCTTCTGGGGCAGCGGACGGGTGCCGGCGATGCCATCGTTTAAGGATAGCTACGGTCTTGATGCCGCCCTGACCTCGGGCGTCGACCTACTCAAAGGTTTGGGCAAGATGGTGGGGATGAAAATCCTGGATATTCCGGGGGTCACCGACGGTCCCGATAACGACTATGCGGCACAAGCCAGCGGCGCTATAAAAGCGCTTGAGGGTAACGATATGGTGGTTATCCACATCGAGGCGCCCGACGAGGCCGCCCACGCCGGCTCAATTGACGATAAGGTTGAGGCTATCGAGATGATAGATAAAGAGGTTATCAGCCGCTTACGTGCGTATGCCGGGGACGATTTACGTATTCTGGCCATGCCCGACCACCCCACCCCCATAAAGATAAGGACGCACAGCCCGGAGCCGGTGCAGTTTCTGCTCTGGGGGAAGGGCTTTGCGTTCAATGGTGCCAAAGAGTTCACCGAGACGGCGGCAAAAGAAACTGGTCTTTTTATAGGCGATGGGTATAAAATAATGGGTAAGTTTGTTGGGGAGTAGTTAATGGCTCTAATCGTTCAGAAATACGGCGGTTCCTCTGTTGCCGACGCCGATAAGATTAAGAACGTGGCGCGGCGCATCGCGGCTACTAAAGATGCGGGCAACGAGGTCGTCGTCGCCGTCTCGGCGATGGGGAAAAACACCGACAACCTCTTGAAACTAGCCTACGAGCTGACCAGCCACCCCGCCGAGCGCGAGCTCGACCTGCTCCTTTCCACGGGCGAGGTCGTCTCCAGCACGCTGCTGACCATGTCGCTGGAGGATATGGGCTACGAAGCCATCAGCCTCACCGGCGGGCAGGCGGGGATAAGGACCGACGCCGTCTACAGCCAGGCGCGCATTGTGGGCATCGACCCGGAAAGAATTGTCAACGAGCTGGATAAGGGCAAAATCGTCATCGTGGCCGGCTTCCAGGGAATTACCGAGGGCATGGACATCACCACGCTGGGGCGGGGTGGTTCCGATACCACCGCCGTGGCGCTGGCGGCCAGCCTGGCGGCCGAGGAATGCCAGATATACACCGACGTCGATGGGGTCTATACCGCCGACCCCAGGCTCGTTCCCGAGGCGCGCAAGGTTGACGAGATTAGCTACGAGGAGATGCTGGAGATGGCCAGCTACGGCGCCAAGGTATTGCACCCCCGGGCGGTGGAGCTGGGAGAGCTTTTCCATATTCCTATTCTGGTGGCTTCCAGCTTCAGCCAGAATCCGGGGACACTAATTCACGGAGGGGGGTCTATGGAACTAAGAAATAAGGTGCGGGGTATCGCCCACGACCTTGATGTGGCCAAGATAACGGTGGTCGGCGTGCCCGACCGGCCAGGAATCGCCGCGGCTATCTTCGAGCCGCTAGCCAAGGCCAACATCAACGTCGATACCATCGTACAGAACGCCAGTATCAATAATATCACCGACCTGACCTTTACCGTGGCTAAGAGCCAGCTGGATAAAGCCATGAAGGTGGTGGGGACCGTCTGCCAGTCAATCGGCGCCCGGGAGTACACCAGCGACCCCAAGATGGGTAAGGTCAGCATAATCGGCACCGGCATGCAGAATAACCCTGGTTTTGCCGCCCGCATGTTTACCGCCTTAAGCGATGAGGGGATTAATATCCAGCTTATTTCCACCTCGGAGATAAGAATCACCTGCATCATCGATGAAGACAGGGTCAAGGACGCCGTCCAAGCCTTACACCGTGCCTTTGAGCTGGAAAAGGAAGAATAAAAAATAGGGGTTTTTACCCCTGACCTGGCTTGTTTTGCTGCTCTGTCTAGAGTAAAATAATATGTTCTAAAGCTTTTTGGAGGGGACGAGGATGGCCTATCAGGAAGAGGAACAGGTAAGGCTGAGACGGCAGCGCAGCAAGCAGGCTATAGCCCTGGCCATGCAGGGGCGGTGGCGGGAGGCGGTGGCGGCCAACGAGGATATAATCACCAGCTTCCCCGGTGATGTCGATGCCTATAACCGCCTGGGCCGAGCCCACATCGAGCTGGGGGAATACGCGCTGGCCAAGGAAGCCTACTCCAGAGCTATGGAGCTCGACCCCTATAACATCATCGCCCAGAAGAACCTGCAGCGCCTTTCCTATCTTGGGGAGGAGGCGGGCGTGGCGGATGATTCCGACCAGGTCGACCCCCAGCACTTTATCGAGGAGACGGGGAAGACGGGGGTGGTCGCCCTTTACCGCCTGGCGCCGCTGGCGGTGCTGGCCAAGATGGGGGCGGGCGATAGGGTGTACCTCAAGGTGGACGGGGCGGGCTTGAACGTGGAGAACGGGCGCGGCGAGTACGTGGGACAGGCCGAGCCCAAGCACGGGCAGCGGCTGGTAAAGCTGATGGAGGGTGGCAACCGCTACAGCGCGGCTATCGTCAGCGTCAACGAGGAGAGGGTAACGGTCATTATCCGCGAGATATACCAGGACCCCTCCCAGGCGGGGCAGCTTTCCTTCCCCCCCAAGGGAACGGAGGGCCTGCGCCCTTACTTGAGCGATAAGATGCTGCGGCGCGAGCTGGAGCAGATAGAGACTATGGCCGACGAGTCGGCTGATATGAATGACAGCGGGGATAGCTAGGAGCAGGAGGTTTTAACTATATGGTTTTAGGCAAGGTCCGACCAGTAGACATAGAAAAAGAAATGAGCAGCTCTTACCTCGATTACGCCATGAGCGTCATCGTCGCCCGCGCCCTGCCCGATGTGCGCGACGGCCTCAAACCGGTGCAGCGGCGCATTCTCTACGCCATGGACGGGCTGGGGCTGGCGTCCAACAGCCCGCATAAGAAGAGCGCCCGTATCGTGGGCGAGGTGCTGGGTAAGTATCACCCTCACGGCGACGCTCCGGTCTACGAAGCCATGGTGCGTATGGCTCAGGAATTTTCCATGCGCTACCCGCTGGTTAGCGGACAGGGTAACTTCGGCAGCGTCGATAACGACCCGCCCGCCGCCATGCGCTATACCGAGGCGCGCTTAGCCCTTATCGCCGAGCAGATGCTGGTCGATATCGATAAAGATACCGTCGGCTTTATGGCCAACTTCGACGACAGCCTGAAAGAGCCGCTCGTCCTCCCCACCCAGCTGCCCAACCTGCTGGTCAACGGCAGCGCCGGCATCGCCGTGGGCATGGCCACCAGTATCCCGCCGCATAACCTGACCGAGGTCTGCGACGCCATCGCCTACCTCATCGAGAACCCCGAAGCCACCGTCGACGAGCTGACCCAGTTCATCAAGGGGCCCGATTTCCCCACCGCCGGCATTATTCGCGGCGGCGAGGGTATAAAGAATGCCTACGCCACGGGGCGGGGTAAGGTGGTGGTGCAGGCCAAGGCCATGATCGGCGACAGCATCGGTGGGGGCAAGCGGCAGATAGTGGTCACCGAGCTTCCCTACCAGACCAATAAGGCGGCCCTGGTGGAGAGGATCGCCGAGCTGGTCAAGAACAAGAAGGTGGAGGGCATCAGCGGGCTGCGCGACGAGTCCGACCGCCAGGGGATGCGCATCGTCATCGAGCTGAAGCGGGAGGCGCCGCCCAAGCAGGTGCTCAATAACCTGTTTAAGCACACCGCTATGCAGTCGGCCTTCTTCGTCAACATGCTGGCGCTGGTCGACGGGCAGCCGCGGGTAATCAGCCTCCGGGAGGCGCTGCAGTACTACATAGATTTCCGCCACCAGGTTATCACCCGGCGTTCCAAGTTCGAACTGAAGCAGGCCAAGGCGCGGGCGCATATATTGGAAGGGTTAAAAATAGCCCTGGAACAAATCGATAAGATTATCGCCACCATCAAGAAGTCAGCCACCGCCGAAGCCGCCCGCAAAGCGCTGATGAGCGGCTTCGGGCTTTCCCAGCTGCAGGCGCAGGCTATCCTCGATATGCAATTACGGCGGCTGGCCAACCTGGAGCGGAAAAAGATAGCCGACGAGTACGCCGAGCTGGTCAAGACCATCGCCTACCTGGAAGACCTGCTGGCTAACCCCAAGCGCATCCTGCTCCTCATCAAGGAGGAGGTGAGCCAGCTCAAGGAGAACTTTGGCGACGAGCGCCGCACCGAGATAAGCGAGGAGGAGATAACCGAGTTCGGCGAGGAGGACCTTATCCCCCACCAGAGGGTGGTGGTTACCTTAAGCCAGCGCGGCTTCGTCAAGAGGGTGGCTTCGCGCAGCTACCGCTCCCAGCACCGTGGGGGGAGGGGCATCATCGGCATGGTCACCCGCGAGGCCGACGCAGTAAGGTTATTGGTGGTGGCCGATACCCACGACCACCTCCTCTTCTTCACCAACCGGGGGCGGGTCTTCTACCTCAAGTGCTACGAGATACCCGGTGACAGCTCCCGCGTGACCAAGGGGACGGCGGTCATCAACCTCTTCTCCGTGGCCGATAACGAGCGGGTGACAGCCATGGTCGCCCTGCCCGATTTCGAGAAGGGTTCCTACCTCTTGATGGCCACGCGCTTAGGCGAGGTCAAGAAGACGACGGCCGATAAGTTCGCCGCCGTGCGCTCAAGCGGGCTCATCGCCATGGACTTAGAAAAGGGCGATGAGCTGGTCTCCGCTCGACTGGCCACCGATAAGGACGACATGCTCCTGGTTAGTCAAGAGGGGCAGTCCATCCGTTTTGCCGTCAAAGACCTGAGGGCGGCCTCGAGGACGAGCGGGGGGGTGCGCGGCATAAGATTAAGCTCTTCCGACCAGGTGGTGGGCATGGATGTTATCCGTCCCAAGGGCTACGTGCTGGTGGCCACCAGCGGCGGTTTCGGTAAGCTCACCCCGGTGGAGGGCTATCCCAGGCAGCACCGCGCCGGGGGTGGGGTGAGGACTTTTAAGCTGGTGGAGAAGGCGGGTAGGGTCGCCGCCGCCGAGGTGGTCTCGCTCGCCCAGCAGGTAATGATTGTCTCGGCCGAGGGCATCGTCATCCAGACACCGGTCAAGGAGAAAGACCCCAAGCAGGGCATCTCCATTCAGGGGCGGAGCACGCAGGGGGTAAAGCTGATGAGGCTCGACCCCGGCGACGAGGTGGTGGCTATCGCCGCTTTCGAGAAGGAGTCTAAGTAATGCCGTCATCCTTAGCCGGCAAGACGGCTATCGTCACCGGCGGGAGGCGGGGCATCGGGCGGGCTATCGCCCTGGCTTTAGCTGAAGCCGGCGCCGATGTGAGCTTAGGCGACAGGGTGGTTGACGACGGCGAGCTTGCGAAAGTCGCCGCAGAGGTCAAGAAACTAGGTAGGCGGGCTCTAGCCATCCAAGTCGATATCACCCAGAAAGCCGAGGTCGATAGCCTGGTGCAAAAGACTATAACTGAGCTTGGTTCTATAGATATCTTGGTCAATAACGCCGCCATGAATATCAGAGCACCATTGCTCGAGCTGAAAGAAGAAGGCTGGGACAGGGTCATCGACACCGACCTCAAGGGCTATTACCTCTGCTCCCAGGCGGCGGGAAGGGTGATGGTCAAGCAAAAGCGGGGCAATATTATCAACATCGCCTCCACGGCGGCCATGGACACCGCACCCGAGATGGGCGCCTACTGCATCGCCAAGGCGGGGGTGGTCATGCTCACCCGGATGCTGGCCATAGAACTAGCCCAATATAATATAAGGGTCAACGCCGTGGCCCCGTCCATAGTCAAGACCAGGTTCAGCCAGCCTTTGTGGGATGAACCCAAGACATTGAAAGAGATTGAGTCCGAGATACCGCTGGGGAGATTGGCCGAGCCGGAGGACATAACTGGCGCGGTGCTCTTTCTGGCCTCCGAAGCCTCGGCCTATGTCACCGGCCACACTATTGTCGTTGACGGCGGCTCAATCGCCTAGCTTCCGCTTACAGTCGGCGCTGAGTCTCTCCAGCCCGCAGGCATTGCAGGCGTTATAGTGGCAGTCGGGGGTTTCAGTACCTTTGATGGCGCGCCGGTATTCTTTTTTCAAAAATTTCGTAGTCACCCCTGGGTCAATATGCGCCCAGGGTAGATTTTCGTCCAGCGAGCGCTCCCGCTGGGCATAGAAGGCTGGCTCCAGGCCGCTTTTCTTAAAGGCGTCGAGCCAGTTTTGGTAGTTGAATCGCTCGTTCCAGGCGTCGAAGGTAGAGCCCGATTTCCAGGCATCATAGACAACCTTGCCCAGTCTGCGGTCGCCCCGCGACAGCGCCGCCTCGAGCAGGCTGACCTCGGGGTCGCGCCAGGAGAGGCGGCTGCCCTTGCGGCGTAAGCCCGCTTTTAACACCTCGTGCTTGGCGTTCAATTGCTCTTCGCTGTCCTGAGCCACCCACTGGAAGGGGGTGTGGGGCTTGGGGATAAATGTTGAGAGGCTGATTCTGACCTGGGGCAGGCCGCCCCTGGTGCCCTTGCCCGTGGCCCGGATTTTAGCCACCAGCTGCACGATTTCCTCGATATCTTCAATGGTCTCGGTGGGCAGCCCGAGCATAAAGTATAACTTAAGGCTTCTCCAGCCGCGGGCGAAGGCAGCCTCGGCTGTGGCCAGTATCTTCTCCTCGGTGGTGCCCTTGTTGATGGTGCGGCGCAGACGTTCACTGCCCGCCTCGGGGGCGAAGGTGAGCCCGGTCTTGCGGCGGGCGGGCAACGATTCCAGCAGCTTCAGCGAGAAGCTGTCTATGCGCAGGCTGGGCAGAGAGAGGGAGAGGTTCTTATAGTGGCGCGCCAGGCTGGCCACCAGCTCTTCAATTTTGTTGTAGTCGCTGGTGCTCAGCGAAACTAATGAAACCTCGTCGTAGCCGCAGTTAGATATAAGCTCCCCCACCGCCTTGATAATCTCGGCCTGGGGGCGCTGGCGAAGGGGGCGGTAGAGAATCCCTGCCTGGCAGAAGCGGCAGCCTCGGGTGCAGCCCCGCTGAATCTCCACCGCCCCCCGGTCGTGGACGACCTCAATAAAGGGGACGACGGGGTGGGTGATGGGGGGCGGCAGCCTGTCGGCGATGCGCCGCTGGATAACCTCTTTAGCCTCGCTCTCAATCGGACTGATGCCCTTAAACATGCCGTCGGCCTGGTACTCCACCTTATAAAAAGAGGGGACATAGACATCGGCGATAGCAGCCGCCTTTTGCAAAAGCTCCTTTCGGGAAGCTTTATTCTTTTTCCATTCGCGAAAGATGTCGAGCAGCTCAGGCAATATTTCTTCGCCGTCGCCGATGACGAAGAGATCAATGAAGTCGGCCATGGGCTCGGGGTTGAGGCAGCAGGAGCCGCCGGCGATGACGATGGAGTGAGAATCATTTCTATCTTTAGCCAGCACGGGTATCTGCCCTAGCTCTAGAATATTCAGGACGTTGGTGTAGGTCAGCTCGTAGTCCAGCGAGAAGCCGATAACGTCGAAGTCCTTTATCGGCCTTTTCGTCTCAAGGCTGAGCAGGGGGAGCTTCGCCGCCCGCAGGGCGGCTTCCATATCCACCCAGGGGGCAAAAGCCCTCTCGGCGAGGACGTCGGGCTGGCTGTTTAATATATTATAGAGGATGGGCAGCGCCATGTTGGACATGCCCACCTCGTAGATATCGGGGTAGGCCAGGGCGAACTTAAGCGCCGTCTTATCCCAGTCTTTTATAACGCAATTCCACTCGCCGCCGGTGTAGCGGGCAGGGCGAATGACTTTATAGAGAATCTCATCAGGGTAGCTCAAAAATTCTCTCCTACTCTTTTCGCAGCAGCTTGCGGTAATAGGGGGCGTGAGCTAAATATAAGCCCATCACCGGGTTGTGGCCGAAGACCCTGTCCTTGGCTACCAGCACGGTGACGGGGGCTTGAGCGTATTTGAAGAAGAGCGAGTCGTGCCCCACGCAAAGCCCGACCACTATATTGAAGTCGGTGCCGGCGTCGTTTAGGATTTCGGCCTGGCTTATGGGGTTGCACATCGACTCGAAGGCATCGGGGCCTTTTATCTTCTGCTCCCCGGTGATGCCGATCCTTTCCTTGGGGATGGCACCCGCCTTGCAGCAGACGGAGATAACCTCGAAGCCGCGGTTTTCCAGGATTTCGGTTAGGATTTCGGCCTCGTCCTTTAAGCCCAGGCAGGAGGCGATGCCCAGTTTCTTATAACCCATCTTCTTGGCGAAGCGGATAATCTCTTCCACGCGAGGGTAGCGCATGGTCAGCCCTTCGGGCAGGTCCATATAACATTCGGCTTCCTGAATAGACGCTCGTCGGGCGAACTCCCTGATTTCGGGGTTATCGTATTCAGCTAGCGCTTTCTGGATGATATCCTTTTTGGTCTTGGTCGGGCAGTTTTCGGGGCCCTTAAGCGACGCCGGGCTGTCGCAGACTACCATGGTGCATTTGGCGCACTGGGGGTTTTCCGTCATAAGGCATTCTCTCCTTTGTTTTGTATAGCCATATAACTATAGACGATAGCCTTGGTTTTTACAATTGGTGGGGTCTCTTTGAGATTGCTTCGCCTTCGGCTCGCAATGACATATTCCTTGGTGGGGTGGCAAATAGTTGAAAACGGGGAGATTGCCGACTAAAATAGCACTAATCAGCAAGGAGAGTGAAATGAAGCATATCTGGGCACCGTGGCGGATAAAATATATCGAGCAGGCGGATGCGGAGGGCTGCTTCCTCTGTGACAAGCCCAAGGAGAACAAGGATACCGAGAACTATATCCTGCTCCGGGGCAACTATAACTTCATCGTCTTAAACAGCTACCCCTATAACCCGGGACACCTTATGGTCGCCCCCTACCGCCATGTGGACAGCCCGGAGAAGCTGACTGACGAGGAGATGCGCGAGCACTACGAAATGGTGAGGCGTAGCCTTGAGGTCTTGAAAGAGGTCTTTAAGCCCGGGGGCTTTAATATCGGTATGAACCTGGGCCGGGTGGCGGGGGCGGGCGTCGAAGACCATATCCATAGCCATGTCGTGCCGCGGTGGGCGGGGGATACCAACTTTATGCCGGTAATGGCTGACGTCAGGGTGCTCCCCCAGGCCCTGGCCGAATGCTACCAGAAGCTGAAGGGTAAGTTCTAGTCCTGAGGCTTCCTCAGGTCCTAGTCCTGCCCCTTCTTGAACTTAGCCTTAAGCTTTTCCGCTTCCTGCATCTTCTCGAACTCTTCCTCGGTGAGGGGCTGGAAGCCCTTGACCTTGTTGCCCTCTATGGTGATGACGAAGAGCTCCCGGCATTTCCAGCAGCGGTAGGGGCCTTCGTAGTCCGGCTCAAGCAGGG
>CAYNFV010000015.1:0-19423 GCA_964396645.1 uncultured Dehalococcoidales bacterium | reverse complement strand
TCGGCGGTATTTCTACAGCCGAAGACGCCCTGGAGTTTATTATGGCCGGTGCCAGTGCTGTCCAGGTTGGTACGGCCAACTTCTCTAACCCCCAGGCCCCCATTGAGGTGCTGGAAGGGATAGAGCAGTTTATGCAAAAAGAGGGGATAGAGGATATCGCCGAGCTTATCGGCATTGCCCGGCGCTAAATAACCAAATTAAGGAAGGAGGACAAAGATGGAGGAGCCGAAACCAATCCATGTTAAAGTGGGCAAAATCCGTTCCATACAAGTGGTTTTATTCGGGGTTCAGTTCACCTCCCTCGACGAGCCCCCTAGGCTAGCTTGGCTTTTGACACAAGAGTTGAACCCAGAACTCGCCCAGGCTATGGTGAGCACACCGCCTGATGCAAGCATGACGGGCTTCTCGAGAGGTTCAGCAGAGGAGGCAAGCCAAACAGCAATTGAGATACGAGAGACCGATTTTTCAGACTGTGACCTCATTATTCAAACTGGATGGAAAATGGCTAGAAGAACTGGGACACAGCTTGAAGGGCTACTCGCTACATATATTAAGAGCGAGCGGGAAAGACCTACCGTCATGGTCGGGGGGAACCTAACTCTTATACCAGCATAGGTTTGTGGCTTTTCATTTTCGTTATGCGATATAAAAGAGCTTATCGGGGCGGGGCGGGGCCAGCTCTAGGGGCGGCGGAAGAGGCGGCGGCCATAGCGCTGATAGAGAACAGCCAGCACGATAATGCTGATGCCAGTGCCCCCAAGAAGTAGCGGGAAGTATACTGTCCCCTCAAAGGTGTCAAAGACAAGACGGATAATATAGGTATAAAACCCGATGGCGCCGAATATCAGGTAGATAGACTCACGGAAGCGCAGGCTAAAACCTATCATTATGAGATAGACCAAGAGGAAGAGAAGCCCGAATAATGGATTCTCACTCTGCACAAAGAGAGCGGTGAAGGCTATGTAAAGGCCCACCTGCCCGTATAGCTTGAACCAAAAGGAATAGAGCTTTTTCCCCCAGAGCGTTAAGGCGATACCGAGCAGGATAAAGCCTCCACAGGTGGCGGCGGTTAATATAAGGGGCAAATCCCCATCCCAGCCGACTATCCAGGCGATATCCATAACGATGGCGTGGACTGCGGCGGCCACAAGCAGGGATATGAGGGAGAAGCGGGTGAGCATCAGCATCACCACCGCCCCGGCCAGACCTAACAAGATAATGTATATAGCGGATGTTGGATCAATGTCAAAACCGAGCAGTGGCACTAGCGTAAAAATAAAGAGGGGGAATGCCGCCGTGGCGACAAACAGGAGGAGCCCACCGGCCGTGGTATAGCCCTGACGGAAACGCAGCCAGGCTCCCAGAGAACCGGTCACGAGCAAGGCCAGGAGGGCCACGGCCAGACGTCCCCCATCGGTGAGGTCTATCCAGTTTATGCCCACGAAAAAGGTGAGGGAGAAGAAGGCCAGTAAGCCTCCGAAGTAATAGGCCACGGTGACCGGGTTCAGACCGGCTTTCTTTTCTTTCTCCTCAGGCTCAGCTTCCAGGCCTTCTTCAGCCAGGATGGCTAAAAACTGGTCGTCTGAGATAAGACCCTTTTGCCGCCAGCGTTTAAGGTCTTCGACCGTGAAATCCTTCTTGAGCATGCTATGGCGAGATTAGCACCTCATAGTCGTTTAGTCAAGGCAGCGTTTAATCCTTTACCCCCAAGTTTGCTTATATCTACCACTCTCGGGTATAATTTATGCTGGGTGTGATTAAAACCCTCTAAAAGCGACAGTTCAGCTGCGACGCCAGTCCGCGGCCAATCTTTCAGGAGGATTGTAGTGGAAAAGGATAGTTTTGCCCAATTCAGCGGCTCGGAGGACTACGTAACCTCGGAACCGCTAGAGAATGCGGTCAACGTGGCTATTGCCCTAGGGCGGCCCTTGCTCATCAGGGGGGAGGCGGGGACGGGGAAAACCCTGCTCGCCCACAGCATCGCCAAGGGGCTGGGTAAGAAACTGCTCACCTGGAACGTGAAGTCGACGACCAAGGCCCAGGAGGGGCTCTACGTCTATGATACCGTCCAAAGGCTCAACGACAGCCGCTTCGGCGATAAAGATATCTCGGACATCAAGCAGTACATCAAGCTGGGCAAGCTGGGGCAGGCCTTCAGCTCACCGGAGCAGGTGGTGCTGCTCATCGACGAGGTGGACAAGGCCGACATCGAGTTCCCCAACGACCTGCTCAACGAGCTGGACGAGATGAGCTTTTACATCCCCGAGACCAACGAGACCATCACTGCCATCCACCGCCCCATAACCGTCATCACCAGCAACGCCGAAAAGGAACTGCCCGATGCCTTCCTGCGGCGCTGTATCTTTCACTACATCGAGTTCCCCACCCCCGAATTGATGGAGGAAATCGTAAGAGTCCACTTCCCCGACATCAAGGACAGCCTGCTCAGCGAGGCCCTGAAGGCCTTCTATTCCTTAAGAGAGATTGATAATTTCCGCAAGAAGCCCTCGACCAGCGAGCTCATCGACTGGATTCGGGCGCTCATCGCCGGCGGCATCCCCCACGAGAGCGTCACCAAGCAAATGCCCTTCGTCGGCACCCTGCTCAAGAAAGAGAACGACTACGACTACTTCGTCAACAACTTTGTCATCCGGCGGCGCTAGATGTTCACCGATTTTTTCTATATCCTCCGCAAAAACAAGGTTCCCGTCTCCCTCATTGAGTGGATGACGCTCATGGAGGCGTTAGCTAAGGGGCACATCAAGGACCTGGACGATTTCTATTTCCTGGCCCGTGCCATCCTGGTCAAGAGCGAGGCCTACTACGACCAGTACGATGTCGCCTTCCAGCAGTACTTCCAGGGGGTGGAAGCCCCCGAGGAGATTACCGAGCAGGTGCTGGACTGGCTCAAAGACCCCTTAAACCGCCTTTTTTTAAGCGAGGAGGAGCAGGCCAGGTTCGAGAGCATGGACTTCGACGAGCTGATTAAAGAGCTGGAGAAGCGGCTAAAAGAACAGACCGAACAGCACGACGGGGGCGGCCACTGGATAGGGCGGGGCGGGACTTCTCCCTTCGGCCACTCCGGCTATCACCCGCAGGGTATCAGAATAGGGGGGAGGCCGGGGGGCCGGCACGCCGTCCAGATTGCCCAGGAGCGGAGATTTAAGAACTACCGCAGCGATTTGACGCTGGACGTGCGCCAGATAGGGATGGCCCTGACCAAGCTGCGGCAGCTGCGCCGGACAGGCCTTGAGGATGAATTAGACTTAGAAGGAACAATCAAGGCCACCGCTAAAAATGCCGGCGACCTTGACTTCATCTGGCAGCGCAGCCGCAAGAACACGGTCAAGCTGCTTTTGCTGATGGACGTCGGCGGCTCCATGGAGCCCTACGCCAAGCTCTGCAGCCGGCTCTTCTCGGCGGCCCACTCCAGCACCCACTTCAAGGACTTCCAGTACTACTACTTCCACAACTGCATCTATGATTATCTCTATAAAAACGTTGAGCGGGAAGACGCGGTAAGCACCGTCCAGCTGCTGCACACGCTGGAGCCCGACTACAAGCTGCTGCTGGTGGGCGACGCCAGAATGGGGCCCTGGGAGCTGACCGAGCGCTACGGCGCCATTAACTACTACGAGCGCAACGAGATACCGGGGATACTCTGGCTGAAAAGAATCGCCGACCACTTCAGCCACTGCGTCTGGCTCAACCCCGACGACCCGCGCTTCTGGATTCACCCCACGGTGCAGATGATCGGCAAGCTCTTCCCCATGTACCAGCTAACGCTTTCGGGGCTTGAGGAGGCGGTGGGCAAGCTGGTGGTGGCGAGATAGGCTAGTCAAAACCATTCCACTTAGCGGCGTTTTCCCGCCAACCATTCCGCCCGCTCTTTTATGCCCAGCAGCATCCGCCGTTCCATGACAAAGCTGATGGGGTCGGTAAAGACCCGCCAGGCGATGGTGTTCATCAGGTTGGGGGGATTATAGTCCAGCCGCGAGCGCACCAGCAGGCGGGTAGCCTTCCTGCCTGACCTTTCCAGAAAGAAAACCCAGTTGCTGTTGACGTACTGGGCGGGCATTTTCCTGTCCAACTCGAAGAAGTCCTTGGTCTCCAGGTCAACCCGGGTATGGAAGATAAGCGCCCGCTCCGGCTCCAGAGCCGACACCGTAAGCGGCATTATCCTGGGGTGCATCAATATCTCATCGCCGACCTTGAGCTTTTGCAGCTCGGGGATAATTCGCCAGGTGGAGTGTCCGTCGATAAAGTTAGCCGCCCCGGACATGGCCTCCAGGAAATCATAGCTGTACCAGCCGCCGCGCTTTAGGCCGAACTGCAACAACCAGGGCCAGACAGCGGCGGGGGGAGCCTGAATCGTTATCGCCCGAGTGGACTGCATCCTAGGGCGGGGAACCAGCTCGTCGCCGGAGAGCTTCTTCTTGGTCTCGGCGGGGGTAGCACCCCAACGGCGATACCAGCCCTTGAGGAGAGGGCTAAAGAGCAAGACGACGACGATAAAGCCAGCGCCGACCATTCCTTCGAAGAAAGCGATTACACCCAGTCTCCTTTTAGTCATAGTGCTTAGTCTCAGGACGACTTAACTTAACTAGCCAAACCCATACCATTTAGCCATACTCTCCAAAGATTCCCTCTCCGAGCGGAAATGGTTTATGGGGTCTTTGTCGTCGGGGTAGCCGATGGCGATGCCGAGCACGAAGAGCTTTGAGTCGGGTACGTCCAGCGCCTTGCGCAAGACATCGGGATATTGCACCGCCTGTGCCTGAGCCACGCTGCCCAGCCCGTAGTCAGTGGCCAGGAGCATGATGTTCTCGGCGACCAGCCCGCAATCGAAGAGCAGCCAGGCGTTGACTTCTTCCTGAAAGTAGAAGTCGCGGTCGATGAGTATATAGATGACAGCCGGAGCGCCGTAGCTCTTTAAGCCCTGTATCCGCCACCAGCCCCTCGCCTCCCGGTCTTCCCGCTCTATTCCCTTGATCTTCTGTTCGGTAGCCATCAGCCGACCGGTGCGGCTAATATAGGGTTCGGGGAAGTTCCAGGGGCGGACAATGTCGAGCTTGGGCTCCTCGTCTATCTTTTCGATGTAGCTCTGCTTTATCTCCTCCAGCTTGCTGCCGGAGACGATGACGAATTCCCAGGGCTGGGTATTGGCCCAGGAAGGCGCCCGCAGCGCCAGCTCCATTATCTCTCTCAAGACCTTTTGGGGGACGGGGTCGGGCCTAAAAGCCCGCGTGCTCTTTCTCTTGTTGATAGCGGTAATTGTATCCATGGCTATCCTCCTCTAACCAGTTTCTGTCCGGCGGCAAAGGCTTCTTTAAGGGCGGTGGGGTGCTTCTTGATGGCGCCTTTTTCGTCGATGCCGGAGAAGAGCAGCTCGCCGGCGTACTCGACATCAATGACGGTGAAGAAGGCCTTGACTGTGGCCAGCGAGGGCTCGAAGAGCTTGGCCAGCTTCATGCCGCCCACGGCGATAAATAAGCCCTTGCGGGGGCGCCTGTCGCCCAGCGGGGGTTTTTTCAATATATATTTTCGCGCCCAGAGTGCCTGGCCGCGGTCAATCATGGCCTTCATCTGGGCGGTTAAGCCCAGAAAGTGCACCGGCGAAGCCAGCACGATGCCGTCGGCCTTTTCCATCTCTTTATAGACCATCTGCATATCGTCCTTGATGCGGCAGACGCCCGCCTCGAAACAGGCGTCGCAGTGCTGGCAGGGGCTAATCTTGAGGTCGTTGAGAACTAAAGTATTGGTCTCGGCGCCTCGACTTTGGGCGCCCTTCATCACTTGAGCCAGCAGGAGGTCGGTGTTGCCGCCGCGGCGAGGACTGCCTGAAATACCCAGCACCCTCATTGGCTGCCTCCTTCGATAAGGCCAAGGAGCTCCTTTTCCCGGGCCTGCATCCGGCGCCTGGCGTTGCTCTCTTCGTGCTCATAGCCGAGCAGGTGGAGCAGGCCGTGGATGAGCAGTATAGAGAGCTCCCTCTTTAAGGAGTGGTCGTGCTCCTCAGCCTGTATTTGCGCCTGTGGATAAGAGATTATCACCTCGCCAAGGTGGAGAACGCCGTCGGGGGGCGGGATAAAGGGGGAGTCGGTTTCATCGCGGGCGGAGAAGGCGAGGACGTCGGTGGGCTCGTCTTTACCTCTGTAGTCGCGGTTGAGCTGCTGCACCCTCTCGTCACTAGAGATGACCAGGCCCATCTCGGTTTGAGCGCCGACCTTTTCCGCCGCCAGCACCCGGCGGGCGATGTTTTCAAGCCAGCCCGTATCAAGCTCTACCTCTAAACCCTCATCGACCAGAATGTTTATCTCCATGGCTTTCAAGCCCATATTAGCACAGCCGGGACGAGGGCTCAATAACCGCTTTTGTGGTAGAATAGCCCTATGACTAAGAAAGTGGGACTGGCGCTGGGTGGCGGGGCGGCGCGGGGACTGGCCCATATCGGGGTGCTGGATGTCCTGGAACGGGAAAATATTCCCATCAACATGATTGCCGGCACCAGTATCGGGGGGATGGTGGGCGCCTTTTGCGCCCGGGGAAAGGACTCCAGCGTGATGAGGGAGATGGCCCTGAAGATAAACGTGCTCAAGCTGCTCTCACTGGCCGACCTGACCATACCCAAGTCGGGGCTTCTCGGGGGCAAGGCGGTCATCAATATGCTGCAGAAGACGATGGGCAAGGATGTAAAGTTCGAGGAACTGCCCATACCGCTGGCGCTGGTGGCTACCGATATCATCACCGGCGAGGAGGTGGTCATTGACCGGGGCTCGGTGCTGGAGGGGGTAAGGGCTACCATCTCCATACCGGGGATTTTCACCGTGGCCAAGTGGCAGGGACGCTACCTGGTGGACGGGGGCTTGGTGAACCCGGTGCCGGTGAGCGTGCTCAAAGATATGGGCGCCGACTTTATCATCGCCGTCAACGTCATACCCGATGTGGGCACCAGAGTCCGCCACTTTAAGAAGGAGGGGAAAAAGGAGTTTAAGGAGCCCAACATCTTTAACGTTATCCTGCAGTCCCTCTACATCGGCACCTTCATCGTCGCCAAAGCCTCCACCGAGAACGCCGACATCATCATTAGCCCCGATACCACCAAAATCAACCCCGGCGACTTCCACCGCGCCCGGGAGTGCATCGAGCAGGGGGAGATTGCCGCCCGTGAGGCTATGCCCGAAATCAAGCGGAAATTGAGACAAGCATAGGGCTGTGATACAATAACTGTCCAAGAATAAAAACGGAAGGGGGAAGCAAAATGCCAGCAGCATGTGGTCTAGCCTGCGAAGTCTGTGGAGCCCTGTTATCAGGGAGCTGTATCCTAGGAGGCTGTGTAGCCGGAACGGACCCAAAAGCTCCGGAAAAGTTGGAGAAGTTCAAAGCAGCAACGGGACAGACCTGCTTAATACTCGAGTGTGCTATAAATAAGAACCAGGGTTAC
The DNA here is from genome assembly GCA_964396645.1 of uncultured Dehalococcoidales bacterium. Lineage (GTDB taxonomy): Bacteria > Chloroflexota > Dehalococcoidia > Dehalococcoidales > BS750m-G39 > E44-bin88. The sequence goes on along the minus strand of CAYNFV010000015.1, from coordinate 11,979 downwards.
TGCCTGAGTTGCACCGAATTCCCCTGCGACGTTCATTACAAGCAGGAGCTTTACAGTAAAAAAACTCTCGACATGATAAAGGCTATAAGAGAGAAGAGACAAAAAAGCTAGGCCATCCCTGGGTGGCTGTATCAATTTGAGACCACGGAGGGGTCGCATAGTGGTCTAGTGCGGGCGCCTGCTAAGCGCTTACCCTGGGAAACTGGGGTCGAGGGTTCGAATCCCTCCCCCTCCGCCAGCCTACGCTAAGGCTTCGGCTGGCAGGCCAGATTACGCTAAAGCTTCGGCTCGCCTGTCAAAGCTCAGAAGGAGCGGCGAGCAGGCTGGCAAGCCAGCTTTGGTCTGTGGCTAGAATATCCCCTGAACTAATAGAGCGGAGCTATGCCTAAATATCATATCTGGACTATCGGCTGCCAGATGAACAAGGCCGAGTCAGAACGGCTGGGCAGCCATTTCGAAAAGCTGGGCTACCAAGCCGCCAGCGCTAATGAGGCCGACCTTGCATTGCTCAACAGCTGCGTGGTGCGTCAGAGCGCCGAGGACCGCGTGCTCAACAAGCTGGCCAACCTCAAGGCGCTTAAAAAAGCGCGTCCAGATATGACGCTGGCCGTCACCGGCTGCCTGGTCAACGCCGACACCAAAAGCCTGGGAAAGCGCTTCCCCCAGGTCGATTATTTCTTCAGGCCCGGGGAACAGCCGCCCTGGTTGGAAAGCCCCAAAGAGCCGACACTACCCGAAAAGCCGAATGTCGCTGCCTATGTGCCCATTATCCAGGGTTGCGATAACTTCTGTGCATATTGCATCGTCCCCTACCGCCGGGGAAGAGAGAAGAGCCGAGAAGTAGCCGAAATCGTGGCTGAGGTGAGTGAGCTGGTAAATCGTGGCGCCAAAGAGGTTACCCTGCTGGGGCAGAACGTGGACTCTTATGGGCATGATTTGCCCAAAAAACCCGACCTGGCCGAGCTGCTCTACGAACTGAACGACATCGAGGGGCTCTGGCGCATACGTTTTTTGACCAACCACCCCAAGGACATGAGCCAGAGGCTCATTGAGGCGGTGGCTTCCCTGGACAAGGTCTGCGAGCAGCTTTCTCTGCCGGTGCAGTCGGGGAGCGACGCTATCCTGAAGGCGATGGGGCGGGGCTATGACGCCGAGCACTACCGAAGGCTTGTCAGCGAGATAAGGTCTAAAATACCCGAAATAGCCTTGAGCACCGATGTCCTGCTCGGCTTCCCCTCGGAGACGGAGGCGCAGTTTAAGGAGACGGCCTACTTGCTAACCGAGTTAAATTTTGATACAGTCCATATAGCCGCTTACTCGCCGCGGCCGGGGACCTTTGCCGCCAGGAAGCTGGCCGACGATGTCCCCCCCGCCGAAAAGAAGCGGCGCGTTGAGCACATCGAGGGGTTACAGGAGGCAATCGCCACCGCCGTTAACGCCCGCCTCAAGGGCCAGATAGTTGAAGTGCTGGTGGAAGGGGAAAAGAAGGGGAGGTGGTGGGGGCGCACCAGAAGCGATAAACTGGTATTCTTCAACGACAGCCGTGACTGTCGGGGAAAGCTGATAGAACTAAAAGTCGAGAAAACAAGCCCCTGGTCATTACAGGGCATAGTGGAAGGTTAAACTATAATAGGAGGCAAAATGAAGCGGTCTAAAATTCTGGGCTTAGCGCTAATTGTCGCCGTGCTCGCCACCATGGCGCTGTTGGGCGGCTGTTATCCTACCGAAGGTGAAGGCGGCGGCACCAGCAGCACCATCTACATGATTGTCTTCCTGGTGTTGATTTTCGCCATGTTCTACTTCCTCATGATTCGTCCCCAGCGCAAGAGACAGAAAGAGCACCAGCAGATGATGGAGGAATTGAGGAAGGGGGACCGGGTGATTACCGCCGGCGGCATCTACGGAGTGATTGAGAGCGTCAGCGAGGATAGCTTCGTCATCAAGGTGGAATCGGGAGCGACCATGAGGCTGGCTAAGGGCAGCGTCGCCCTCAAGCGAGAGATGTAAAAACTTTATCCGCTCGGCTTACGACGGGCCAGCCCGTGAGCGACCACTTGCTGCCCGGGTCGAGGTTGCTGGTGGGTTCATCGATAACCAGTCAAAAAAATTTAGCCCCCGCACTTGCCGCAGCGCCCGAAGATAGCCAGGTGCCTCAGGTCGGCCCTGAAGCCGTATTCCCGTAATAAGACTTCTTTGAGGGGATTGAGCACGGCCTCGTCGAGGTCGGTTATGCTACCGCACTCCTGACAGACGAGGTGGTGGTGATGCCCCTTGCCCACCGGGTGGTAGCGCACCCGGCCCTCGCCGAAATCGGTCTCGGTGACCAGCCCCAGCTTCTTGAGCAGCTCCAGGGTGCGATACACCGTGGAGATGTTGACGTGGGGGTATTTGGCCACCACCTGCGCGTATATTTCCTCGGCGCTGATATGGCCATCGCTCTGCTCAATGGCGGCAATGGTCATCAGCCGCTGAGGGGTTAGCCTATAGCCCTCCTCGGTCAGCTTTTTGACGATATCTCCGGAATGAGAATGGGTCACGGGGGGTATTCTAACAGAGCTTTAGAGTTATTGCAAGGTTTTGCAACTACAAATATTTGCGAATAGGACTAGCGCCGCTCGCGGCTATCGAGCATGATGGTCACGGGGCCGTCGTTGTTGATTTCGACCTGCATGTACTGCTGGAAACGCCCCGTTTGCACCCTTAGCCCGCTGGCTTTAGCCTCAGCAACGAAGTGCTCGAAAAGTTTTTCGGCTTGCCGGGGCGGGGCGGCCTCGGTAAAGCTGGGGCGGCGTCCCTTCCTGGCGTCGGCCAGGAGAGTGAACTGGCTCACAACTAGAAGCTCGGCCTTAATATCTAAAGCGGAGAGGTTGAACCTTTCCTCTTTATCAGCAAAGATGCGCAGGTTTACCAGCTTACTCACCAGGTAATCGGCATCATTTTCGCTATCACCCTCAGCGACGCCGACAAAGACCACCAGCCCCCGCCCTATCTTACCCACCACCTCCCCATCTATAGTGACCGAGGCGCTGGTGACTCTCTGTAAGAGCGCTTTCACTTCTTCTTGCCCTTTTCCTTGCCCCCGTCGCCCGATTTCCACTCGCCCTTGCCCATATCGGGGGGCTTTTTGCGGTTATCGGTGATATAGAAACCGCTCCCCTTGAAGATAACGGGGGCGGGGTGGAAGACGCGGCGCAGCCTGCCCCCGCAGCGGGGGCATTTGGCTATGGGCCTGGCGTCAAAGCTCTGCTTCTTCTCAAAGCGGTGATGACAATCATCACACTCATACTCATAGGTAGGCATACATTAACCTCATGGTGTACCTATATTTTAGCCTAATCGGGGCTATCAAAGCAAAATTTTAGCCGCCTCTATGGCCTCGCCGACGATGAAGAGCGAGCCCGCCAGGCAGACTAAGTCCTTTTCCCCGGCCATAGCCAGCGCCTGGGAGAGCGCTGAAGGTACGTCATCGGCGATGCGGGCCTTTAATCCGTGGCGGGCGAACTCGGCGGCTAAGGGCGCGGGGGCCATCGACCGGGGGTGGCGGGAGCGGGTGACGATGACCCTATCGAAAAGCGGAGCCAGCTCGGCGATAACGCCCTTGATGTTCTTATCGTCCGAGGCGCCCATAACCAGTATTGCTTTTTTAAAGTCTAAATATTGCTTGAGGGCCTTCTTCAGGCTGCGGGCGGCGTCGATATTATGGGCGCCATCAACGACCAGAGGGGGATTTCGGCGCAGGACCTGAAAGCGCCCGGGCCATTCGACTTTCGAGAAGCCTTCGGCAATTTCCTCGGCGGGGATGTCGAAGCCCTTTTCGGCCAAGACCTCCAAAGCGGCCATGGCGGTGGCGGCGTTGACCAGCTGGTGCTCGCCGAGGATGGGTAAAAAGAGCTGGTATTTACCCCTTCGAACGTTTACTTCAAAGCGCTGTCCGTCCAGGTCGGAGCTTAAGCTGCGCCATGTTACGTCTTTGCCGACTTCTATAAGTTTTGCCCCGCGCTCGGCGCAGGTTTTCTTTATTACTTTTGCTGCCTCGGGGGGCTGTAGAGAAATTACCACGGTACTATCGGGCTTGATGATGCCGCACTTTTCGGCGGTAATTTGGGCAATAGTATCGCCCAGGACATCGGTGTGGTCAAGGCCGATGGTGGTGATAACCGCCACAATTGGGGTGATGACGCTGGTAGCGTCGAACCTGCCCCCCATCCCCACCTCCAGCGCCTGAAATTTTACACCCCTTTTCCCGAAGTAGGCGAAGGCCAGACAGGTAAGGAACTCGAAGGTAGTGAGCTGGCCGTAGGTGGCCCGCTGGTTGACCTCTTCGACATAGGGCTTGAGCTCGCTGACCAGCTGTGCCAGCTCGGCTTCGGAAATCATATCGCCATCGACCCGGATTCTCTCCCGCCAGCTGTGGAGGTGGGGGGAGGTATAAAGCCCGGTGGGGTAGCCTGCGGCGGTGAGGGCATAAGCTATCATAATGGCCACGCTGCCCTTGCCGTTGGTGCCGGTGATGTGCACCGAGCCGGCTTTTTTATGGGGGTCGCCCAAGATGGACAAAAACTCGTCGACGCGCCTGAGGTCGTAGAAGGCGGGGTCGTGGGGCATGCCTATCTTCTCGTAGTCGGTGTAGCCGTTGATATAGTCCAAGGCCTGCTGGTAGTTCATTGGGGCTAATTATATCACTGCGGCTAAAGGGGCAACAATGACTCTTGACCTGAATGCCCTTGATTGCTATTATCAACAGGGGGGGAAGCGGTGAATTTCAACGAGAAGCTGAAGACCGCCATGAAGATGAACCAGAGCCTGCTCTGCATCGGGCTCGACCCCGACCCGGAGCTGATGCGGGAGGGGATGGCCGTCTCCAAATTCAACAGGAAGATTATCGAGGCTACCGCCGACCTGGTCTGCGCCTACAAGCTCAACCTCGCCTTTTACGAAGTACTGGACAAGGGGATGGAGAGCCTGAAGCGCACCATCAGAGCCATACCCAAGAACATCCCCATAATCGGCGATTGCAAGCGGGGCGATATCGGCAACACCTCCAAAGCCTACGCCAAAGCCATGTTCGCCATGCACGGCTTCGACGCCGTCACCGTGAGCCCCTACATGGGCTTCGATTCCATAGAGCCCTTTATCGAGTACTGGGAGAAGGGGGTATTCGTCCTCTGCCGCACCTCGAACCCCGGCGCCGAAGATTTCCAGAGCCTGCCCTTCATCCTGGACGGCAAGCAGGTGCCCCTCTTCGAGATTGTCGCCCTCAAAGCCGCCCAGTGGAACAAGAAGGGCAAGGGCCACAACATCGGGCTGGTGGTGGGCGCCACCCAACCCGAAGAGCTGAAGCTGATAAGGCACAACCACCCCAAGATGCTGCTTTTGATACCCGGCATCGGCGCCCAGGGTGGGGATTTGACCCTGGCCGTCCAGAACGGGGTCGATAGCTGGGGAGGGGGGGCGATTTTCACCTCGTCGCGGCAGATTATCTACGCCTCCAAGCGGCGGGACTTCGCCCAGGCCGCCCGCCAGGTCGCCCTGTCCATGAGGGACGAGATCAGGCACCTGGCCACCAAGCGGAAGAAATAAAGCGGCCACACCGGAGTTTCACATGGTTATGGAGATAAGGCTGGGCGATGTCGTCCGCCTCAAGAAGAAGCACCCCTGCGGCAGCGACCAGTGGCGGGTGGTGAGGCTGGGGGCGGATATCGGTATTAAGTGCCTGGGCTGCCAGCGCCGCGTACTGCTGGAACGGCCCGTCTTCGAGCGGCGGGTTAAAGAATTTATCTCCAGGGGCGAAGAAAAATAATCTGAGCACAAAGGAGCGAAAAATGAGGATGCGTTTTCTGGGCAATACGGGTGTCAAGGTCTCCGAGCTGTGTTTGGGGACGATGACCTTCGGGGGGCGGAGCTTCTTTAAGTACGTCGGGCAACTGGGGCAGAAGGAAGCCACTACCCTGGTGGATATGTCGCTGTATGCGGGGGTAAACTTCTTCGACACCGCCGACGTCTATTCCGAGGGGCTTTCCGAGGAACTTCTGGGAAAGGCGCTGGGCAAACGAAGAAAGGACATTATCCTGGCCACTAAGGTGCGCGGCAAGATGGGCCCTGGCCCCAACGACGTCGGGCTCTCCCGCCACCACATCATCGAGGCCTGTAACGCCAGCCTGAAGCGGCTGGGCACGGACTATATCGACCTCTATCAGGTGCACAACTTCGACCCCGACACACCGCTGGAGGAGACGATGCGCGCCTTGGACGACCTGGTGCGACAGGGAAAGGTGCGCTACATCGGCTGTTCTAATTATTCGGGCTGGCAGCTGATGAAGGCGCTGGCCATCTCCGATAAGCGCGGCTGGGAGAGGTTCGTCACGCTGCAGGCCCTTTATTCGCTGCTGGCGCGCGACCTGGAAAACGAGATGGTGCCGCTCTGCCTGGACCAGGGGCTGGGCATACTGGTCTGGAGCCCTTTGCTCGGCGGTTTCTTAAGCGGCAAATACCGGCGGGGCAAGCCCCAGCCCAAGGGCACGCGCCTGAGCGCGCCGCAGCCGAGATTCCTGCAAGTCGACGAGGAAAAGGGGTTCGACATCGTCGAGGAGCTGGACAAAATCGCCAAAGAGCATAAAGCCACCGTGGCCCAGGCAGCACTCAACTACCTGCTGGCCAAGGAGGGGATATCCTCGGTCATCATCGGCGCGCGCACGCCCGAGCAGCTGGCCGACAACCTGAAGACGACCGGCTGGGAAATGAGCGCCGAAGAGGTGGACCGGCTCGACGAAATGAGCCAGCCCGTGCCTGTCTACCCCTACTGGATGCAGAAAATGCCGCCGCCGCCCGACGAACCCGAAGACTAGGCCGATATTCCGGCGCTCGATTTAGCTGGTATAATAAAGGCGTATGCCGCGCCGCATTATGCATATCGACCTCGACGCCTTCTTCGTTTCCGTGGAGCAGGTGGCCGACCCTAAGCTTAAGGGCAAGCCCGTCGTCGTCGGGGGCAGACCAAAGGAGCGGGGGGTGGTCGCCGCCGCCTCTTACGAAGCGCGGGCCTTTGGATTACATTCGGGCATGCCCCTGGTTACCGCCAGCCGACTCTGCCCGCAGGCGATATTTATCCAGGGGAGCTTCCCCAAATACCGCCAAGCCTCAGCCAAGTTCATGGCTATCTTAGCCGACTTTTCCCCCTATCTGGAGCCGATGGGGCTCGACGAGGCCTATCTGGACGCCACCGGCTTCGAGTCCATCCACGGCTCAATAAAGAAGATGGCGCTCAAGATAAAGCAGCGGGTCAAAAAGGAGCTGGGCATCAACGCCTCCATCGGCATCGCCAGCGGCAAGGTAGTGGCCAAGGTTGCCTCCGAGATGAGTAAGCCCGACGGGCTTTTGGAGGTGGGAGAAGGGGAGGAGGCTAAATTCCTAGCGCCGCTGCCTATTGCCAGGCTGCCGGGAATAGGCAAAAAAACAGAGCCCAAATTAAAGAGCCTAGGAATAGACACCATAGGCAAACTATCCACCATGCCCCTAAAAGCCTTAAAAAGCCATTTTGGTGCGTCTGGTGAGGTTCTACAGCGCTTCGCCCGCGGCATTGATGAGCGGGAGGTTGAGCCACCGGCGGCGGCCAAGTCGACCAGCCGTGAGACTACCTTCAGCCAAGATATTAAAGACCCCAAAGTGCTGGAATCGACGCTGCGCTATCTGGGGGAGAGGGTGGGCGCCGATTTACGCGGAAAAGGTAAGCGGGCGCGCTGCGTAACACTGAAGCTGAGATATGGCGACTTTAGCACCATCACCCGCCGAAAAACCTTGAGCCAGAGCACGGACAGCGACCAGACCATATTCGAGACGGGACTGAGGCTGTTAAAACGGGCGCTTAGCGGGGAGAGCCAGGCGGTGCGCCTCATCGGCATCGGGGTAGCCGAGCTGGTGGAGGCGGGGCGGCAGCTGGATATGATGGATAGTTCAGTCCAGCGGCAGGAGCAGTTGAATAAGGCCATCGACCGCATCCGCAAGAAGTACGGCTTTACCGCCATCCAGACGGGGCGGACATTGAAGCTTAAAGAGATTTTCCCGGAAAACGACGGGGGCTACACACTACAGACGCCGAGCCTGTCGCGGTGAAGAATTGACAGCCACCTTCCCTCTAATATATGCTCAACCTTAACGCATCCTTAACCACGACCCCTTTTTGCCTAGAAACGGACGCGTGGGCGTGAGCACCGAAGCGGAAAGATACCCCAAATACCGCTGGGTTATCCTGGGTATAGCCTGGCTAATGCTACTCTGTCTCTACTGGTCCTGGTTCCTGATACCCTCACTGGCCTCACGCCTCTCCCCCGACCTGGGCTTAAGCCACATGCAGTACACCCTGATATTCACCGCGCCCGTCCTGATGGGCATCTGGAGTGCCATCACCGCTGGGGCGGCCGCCGACCGCTTCGGCATCAGGCGGGTGGTGGCCATAGCCGTGTTTCTGGGCGGGGCGGGGGGTCTGGCCCGTGCCTTCGCCCCCAGCTTCGAGGTCATGTTTATCCTGACGTGCCTGATAGGCATGGCCATCTACGGTTCGATGCCCAACCTGCCCAAGCTGGTAGCTATCTGGTTCCCGCCCAAGCAGGCCGGGTTTGCCGCCGGCATCTACACGATGTCTATCGGCATCGGCCTGAGCCTGGGGCTGTTTACCGCTCCCCTTTTCCCGGACTGGCAGACGGCCTTTACGGCTGTCGGCATAGTCACGCTGGTAACCGCCTGCCTTTGGGCCCTGCTGGCCCGCAACGCCCCCAGGGGAATCGAGATAAAGATGCCGCCCATGATTTCGGGCATCAAGAGGGGGCTGCGCAGCCGCAACATTCTGTTGATATGCGTGGTCTATTTCCTCTTCATGGGGACGTTCACCGCTTTTTCGGGGAACTTTCCCGAAGCGCTGGAGCTGATTCATAATATCAGCCCGGCTACGGCGGGGGCCATCACGGCGCTGCTTACCGGTGGCGGGGTTGTGGGCAACCTGCTGATTCCCGCCCTCTCCGACCGGCTGGGCTTGAGGAAGCCCTTTATCTACGCCGCGGCCATTACCATTCCGGTATGCTTATTCACCGCCTGGCAGCTCGCCCCTAGCGCGGCGACCTGGGTGCTGGTCTTCCTGGGCGGTATCGGCGTGGGCTGCCTGCCGCCGATAGTTTTGACGTTGCCGCTGGAACTGCCCGAAATAGGCCACGAGCACGTGGGCGGCGCCACCGGAATTATGATATCGGCGCTGTGCATAGGGGGCGTTATCCTGCCGCTCTTTGTCATCTCGCCCATCATGGCCGCGGCCACAGAACAGGCCTACACCACTGGCTTCCTGGTGGCCATGCTCCTTGTCGCCACCGCCATAATACCCACGCTCTTCCTCATGGAGACGGGGCGGAGGGCTATACGCTGAACACGCCTATTTTGTCGAGGTAGGGGCAGGATTAATCAAGTCTTTTTAAGCGCTCTATAGGCGAAGACCACGATGGTTGCTTGAAAGATAAGCCAGACCGAGGGCCCCATCAGTGTCTGCTGAAAGTCGGGGGGAGTCGAAACCAATAGATTAACCACGGTAACTAATGATAAGACGAAGGTTAACGCCCCCAGAATCATAGCCGCCCAGAAACCCCACCGGTACTCCCGGGCGCATATCGGAATCAGAACCAAGGCGGCGATGGTCATTACGGTATGACGATAACCGGCCAGGGTTACGATATGGCTTAAATCATTGAAAGGCTCAAAGGAGAAATCCATGTCCAGCCCCATGAAAATCCACCAGACACTGAGCACCAGACCGATGATGACGCCTAAAGTGTTGTTCGAAATTCTCCGAGTCTTAGCCATTTATCCCCCTACCCCAATAACCTCTTCTCTCCCTTTATTTTCTGGATCTCGGTGATGTCCTGGCTGACCTCAACGATGCCGAGGTAGTTGCCCGCCTTATCTTTGACCGGGAAATAGCGGATATAGACCTTCTGCCCCTTAAGGTCAATCCAGAACTCGGCCACCTTCCGCTTGCCCGATTTCAGGTCGGCGACGACCTTGTTCACCTTGTCCAGGCTCGGCTTGGGGTGGCAGTTTTGCACCTTCAGGCCGATGATGGCGGGCGTGCGGCGGAAGATGCGGTCATCGTGGCGGCTGTAGTAGCCGACGGTATCGTCTTTATCGACGAAGGTTATATCTACGGGCAGGGCGTCAAAGATAGCTTCGATGATTTCTGTGGAAAGTTTCTCCAGCATAACTCACCCCCTATTTTCGTTAAACTAATTATACACTGTTCTCATAAGGCAGAACTAGTGTTATAATACTAAAAACTGTTTTTGGGGAGGGCAACTTTAGATGGGGGAACAGTTTATGGATAAGGGGCTCTGGATATTAGTCGCCGCGGCTGTCGGCGCTGTCCTCTTCTTCCTCTTATGGCGCTGGTCGTCCTGGATTGTGAGAAAGCTGGCGCCCGACCAGCTGGAAGAGCAAAGGGACAGGGTGAGAAGGGCGGTCAGACTGGTCATCGCCATTATCGGCGGTATTATTCTAGCCCTCGGTGTAGCCGCCGTGGCTGTCACCTTCTACGACGTGGACCTGGGCCCGACCTTTTCGGCAATAGGCGATTGGTTCCTGGAGCACGGCATCCGCATCTTTGCTATCCTATTGGTGGGTTGGTTTATTTATAAAATAATCGGCATGATAATGCCGATTTTCATCAGGCGCTACGTCACCCAGAAAAGCAAGAAGCGCACCAAGGGGTACATACGGCAGCGGTCAAAGACGCTGGGCCGGGTCGTAACCCAGGCCTTAGGCCTATTTCTACTCACCGTTGCCTTCTTCATGATTCTCTCCGAGCTGGAAGTGGATATTACCCCACTGCTGGCCGGCGCCGGCGTGGCCGGCATCGCCATCGGTTTCGCCGCCCAGAACTCAATACGGGACTTCATCGGCGGCTTCGTGATTATGCTTGAAGACCACTATAACATCGGCGATGTGGTCAAGGTCGCCGATATAACTGGCGAGGTGGAGGAGCTCGGGCTGCGGCGAACGGTGCTCAGGGACCTTAAGGGGATTTTGCACGTTGTTCCCAACGGCGAAATCAGGGTCTCTTCTAACTACACCCGCTCGATTTCCCGGGCCTTCTTAGAGGTCGGCGTCGCCTATAAAGAAGACCTCGACCATGTAATGGACCTGGTTAAGAGAACCTGGGAGGAACTGGCTGAAGACCCCGAGTGGAAAGATAAAATAATCTCGGAGACGCCCTGGATGCTGCGCGTGGAGGAATTCGGCGACTCGGGCATTATCATCCGAGCCATCGGCGACACCCGGCCCATGCAGCAGTGGGCTGTCTTGGGCGAACTGAGGCGGAGAATAAAGATAGTCTTCGACAACGAAGGTGTTGAAATCCCCTGGCCGCACATCAAGCTCTATATGGGTGAGGAAAAGAAGGCGGAGCCGCCCCAGCCAATCAAACCCCCCAAGCCAAGCCGACCCCGCCCACGCCCCAAGACCCCCCGGACGGGCCGAGCCGGCGAAGGGGCCGGAGGCGGCGAAGGTGTTGGAGGTGGGGGTTACTAAGGGTTAGTTCCTATTTAGCGCAGGTTTTTCGTCCCCCAACAGCCCACACCACCTTGTTATGCGCAGGTCGTATTTTCCCACCCAATGCCCACCCTATAAGGGTGGTGCCCCTTTTATATCCCCCTGTAGGGTTATTCCTCCTCCGTTTTTGGGGTGTTGAAGAGGGGCTATGCCCCTCTTTACCTTAAAGGGTGGCGGGCGGGAATAGATAAAATCGGGGTGGGGAGCTAAGAAGGGAAATCCCCCTTGTCTTCCCTCAAACTAAAAGCTATAATGGACGCTATCTAAAAGGAGCAAGCCAAATGCCTCCATATGCTTATATAAATAAAAAGTTCGTCCCCCTGGCCGAAGCCAAGATAGGGGTGATGACCAACTTCCTGCACTACGGCACCGCCGTCTTCGAGGGCATCCGGGGCAACT
>CAYNFV010000014.1:0-19772 GCA_964396645.1 uncultured Dehalococcoidales bacterium | reverse complement strand
GGAGCTGGCCAAGGACCCCGAGATTACCTCGGACGACATCGTCAACCTGCCCACCGAGACCCCCAGGGAGGGGATGGGGGTGGTGGAAGCCCCCAGGGGTACCCTTATCCACCACTACCAGACCGACGAGAAGGGGATTATAACCAAGGTCAACCTGATTGTCGCCACCCAGAATAACTCGGCGGCGATAAACATGTCGGTGGAGAAGGCGGCTAAATCGCTGATAAAGAAGGGGAATGTGCCCGACGGCATCCTCAACATGATTGAGATGGCTTTCCGGGCTTACGACCCCTGCCACGCCTGTGCCACTCATTCCCTGCCGGGACGGACGCCGCTGGAGGTCAGTGTTTACGACGCTGACGGCGAACTGGTAAAGAAACTGGTGAACTGAGAGAGGAGGTGAGTCGTGAGAGAAAAGGTAGAACAAGCCTTAGCTAAGATAAAACCGGCTTTGCAAGCCGATGGCGGAGATGTTGAACTGGTGGATGTGGAGGATGGGGTGGTTAAGGTAAAGCTGACCGGAGCCTGTGCCGGCTGCCCGGTAGCCAGCATAACCCTGAAGCAGGGCATCGAGCGCATACTCAAGGAGCAGATTGCCGACGTCAAGGAAGTAGTTGCCGTATAAACGAGGATTAGATAATGCCGATATACGAATACGTTTGTGATAAGTGCCATTTGAAATTCGAGTTACTCAAGCCAATGAGCCAGTCGGGGGAGGATGCCCCCTGCCCGAAGTGCGGAACTAGTGCTCGGCGGGCGCTTTCATCATTCGCTCAAAGCTCCGACGGCTCGGAGCTTTCAGGGAACGGAAGCTCTTGTAGCACTTGTAGCACCGACAGCTGTAGCTCCTGTTCTCTATAAAGGTAAGGGAGGAATGAGAAAACCGGCTGCGCAATTTTCCTGCCATTCCTGCGGTAGAATCGCCGAATGTCTGCCCGGGACGACGCCCTGCGAGGCACTCCAGGGCTGGTTGACCGTTTCTTCCTGGGAGGGGCCGGGGGTGGTGGAGCACTATCACTTCTGTTCCTTTAGCTGCCTCGAGGCCTGGGCTAATGACAAGGTGCCCAAGGTGCCCGAGGTTTTTCTGGATTCCTTTAGAGAAGATAAGAACAAGTAGATGAAGACGCTGGTTCTGGGAATGGGTAACACCATTCTCAAAGATGATGGGGTTGGCATTGAGATTGCCCACCGGCTCAAGGAGAGGAAGCCTGAATTAGAGGTAGTTGAGACCAGCGAGGCTGGGCTCGCCCTCCTTGACTTTATCGTGGGCTACGACCGGCTCATCATCGTCGATTCGGTGAAAACGAAAGAAGGCAGGCCCGGAGAGCTTTATAAGATTGAGATGGGGGCGCTCAAGCCCACCTCTCACCTGACTTCTTTGCACGGCGTGGGTATCGCTACTGCCTTCGAGCTCGGGCAGAAGCTGGGCTATCAGATGCCCCGGCAGGTGAGCATATACGCCGTGGAGGTTAAGGATAACACCTCCTTCGGTGAGGGGTGCACCGAGGAGGTGGGGGGGAAACTATCACTCATCACTGAACAAATAATAGGGGAGGAAAAGCTGTGACCGAACAAGCTGTGAAGGAAAAACCTGCCAAGGAAAAAACCAAGACGGGATTTAAGCCCAAGATTATAGTTTTCTGCTGCAACTGGTGCTCCTATGCCGGCGCCGACCTGGCGGGCACCTCCAGGCTCAAGATTAACCCCAATTTCCGGGTAATCCGCACCATGTGCTCGGGCCGGGTGGAGCCTTCATTTGTCTTCCACGCCTTTGCTAAGGGGGCCGACGGGGTGATGATAGCCGGCTGCCATCCCGGTGACTGCCACTACAGCACGGGCAACTATAAGGCAAGACGCCGCATGATGCTGCTCAAGAAAACGCTCCCCCAGCTTGGCATAGAGCCCGAGCGGTTAAGGCTGGAATGGATTTCCGCTTCCGAAGGCACCAAGTTCCAAACACAGATCAACGAGTTCGTTGACGAGGTCACAGCGCTGGGTCCCCTCCACAATCACAACTAATCGGTCCTCCCCCTAAAGGCGGACGATGCTGACCAAACTAGGCAGATTGGCAAGAATAAGCGTGCGTGGGGTGGTGCAGGGAGTCGGCTTCAGGCCCTTTATCTACCGCTTAGCCCAGCAGCATGACCTCAAAGGCTGGGTGCGCAATACCTCGGGGAACGTGGAGATAGGGGTTGAGGGAAGTGAGGTCAATATAAACCATTTTCTCAAAGACCTCGAAAAAGAAGCTCCGCCCATGTCGCGCATCGAGAATGTTGAGGTCAGCTTTTCCCCACCCAAAGGCTATGACGATTTCAGCATTAAAGAGAGCCTGAGCCGGGAGGGGCACTACCAGCTGGTCTCGCCCGATATCGCCACCTGCCCCGAATGCAAGCAAGAAATTTTTTCCAGCACAGACCGCCGCTATCGCTACGCCTTTACCAACTGCACCAACTGCGGGCCCCGGTTTACCATCATCGAGGATATTCCCTACGACCGCCCCAAGACGACGATGCGTTCGTTTAAGATGTGCCCCGAGTGCCAGCGCGAGTACGATAATCCCTTAGACAGGCGCTTTCACGCCCAGCCCAACGCCTGCCCCGTCTGCGGGCCAAAGCTAGAGCTGGTCGATGATGAGGGCAGGACGGTCGAATGCGAAGACGCCATTAATGCCGCTGGACAATTGCTCAAAGAGGGCAAAATTCTGGCGGTTAAGGGGCTGGGGGGATTTCAGCTTGCCTGTGACGCCACCGACGATGGTGCCGTCAAATTACTTAGGGAAAGAAAAAGACGCCCGTCGAAACCTTTAGCGGTGATGATGGCTACGATAAAGGATATTGAAAAGCACTGCCTGGTATCACCCGAGGAACGGAAGCTGCTCGAATCGCCCCAGGCGCCCATCGTGCTCCTGCATTGGGAAAAGGGCTCGAATGTCACCAAGACAGTCGCTCCTCAACTAAACTACCTGGGGGTGATGCTGCCCTATACGCCCTTGCACCACCTTTTAATGCAGGAAGTCGGGCGGCCTTTGGTAATGACCAGCGGGAACCTGAGCGAAGAGCCTATCGCCAAGGACAACGACGAGGCCTTGAGAAGGCTAAGGGGCATCGCCGACTATTTCCTGCTCCATAACCGTGATATTTACGCCCGCTACGACGATAGCGTCTATATGGTCGAGGAGGGCAAAGAACGGGCGCTGAGGCGGGCGCGGGGCTACGCCCCCTATCCAATCTTTTTGCCCTTTAAGTCAAAGCAAATACTTGCCTGTGGCGCCGAGGACAAAAACACCTTTTGCCTGACCAGGGATGAGCACGCCTTTTTGAGCCAGCACATCGGCGATATGGAGAATGAGGAGACTTTAGAGCACTTTGAGAATACAATTAACCTTTATAAGAAGCTCTTCCGGGTCGAGCCCGAGATTGTCGCTTACGATATGCACCCCGAGTATTTAGCCACCAAGTATGCTCTAGAGATTGGTGCTAAAGGGGGCTCAAAACTTGTACCGGTGCAGCACCACCACGCCCACATCGTGAGCTGTATGGTGGAAAACAATATTAAGGAGCCGGTTATCGGTGTCGCCTTCGACGGGACGGGCTACGGCAACGACGGTACTATCTGGGGCGGCGAATTTCTTGTCGCCGACTGGAAGGGTTTCAAACGCGTTGGGCACTTAGAATACGTGCCCCTGGTGGGCGGGGCGGTGGCGATAAAGAAGCCCTACCGGATGGCCCTGAGCTACCTATACATGCTCTTGGGCGAGGACTTTTCTCTGGATGGCCTGCCGCTGAGCGAAGTCAGTCCCGCTGAACTTTCGGTAATAAAACAGCAGTTGAAGAAAAAGCTCAACTCGCCGCTGACATCAAGCGCGGGGCGGCTCTTCGACGCCGTCTCGGCGCTGGTGGGGGTGAGAGGGGAGATAGACTACGAGGCGCAGGCGGCTATAGAATTAGAGATGGTAGCTGGCAGTGCGCTGGATACATCAGAGGCCTACCCCTTTGTTATCAATAGTGAGGAGGGAGTAGGTTTGGTAAGGTTAGGGGAGCTGTGGTCGGCTCTGGTGAACGATGTTAAGGATAGGGTATCACCTTCGCTAATCTCATTGAAGTTTCATAACACCGTTGCCGAGGTAACCGCCGAGATGTGCCGTTTAGTGTCGAAAGACACCGGCATAAATCGTGTGGCGCTGAGCGGTGGCGTCTTTCAGAACCGTTTATTATTGAGGTTGACGCTGGCTACTCTGAAACGGGAAGGCTTTGAGGTGCTTACTCATCGTCTGGTGCCGCCCAACGACGGCGGCATATCACTGGGGCAGGCGGTGATTGCCAATTTCTACGAAGGAGAGGCAGGAAAATGAAAAAGATGAAGATGGGGCCACAGCCGATGCTATGGGCGCACCCCACCACCCTGGTCGGCGCCGATGTCGATGGCAAGCCCGACTTCGCCGCCATCGCCTGGACGGGCGTCGCCGCCAGCACACCGCCGGCCGTTTCCATCGCCCTGCAGCACCCCCGCTATTCGCTCAAGGGCATCAGGCAGAGCCTGACCTTCTCGGTCAACATCCCTTCCCGCGACATAGTCAAGGAGACCGATTACTGCGGGCTTATCTCGGGCTCTAAAACCGATAAGGTAAAGGACTGCAACTTCAATGTCTTCTACGGCAAGACGCCACACGCCCCGCTTCTGGAGCAGTGCCCCATCAATCTGGAGTGCGAGGTGCGGCACATACTCAATATGGGTAGCCATGCCCTGGTCATCGGCGAGGTGAAGGAGACGCATGTCTCCGAAGACTGCCTGACCGAGGGCAAGCCCGATATAAGCAAGGTCAGACCCTTTGCCTTTGTCCCCCCTAACTATTATGCTATTGGCGAAGCCTTCGCCAAAGCCTTCAGCATCGGTAAGGAGATTAAAGAGGTCTAGCTATGTGTCTGGCTATACCAGCCTTGATTACGTCAATAGATGACAAAGAGGCCGAGGTCGAAATCGGTGGCATCAGCCGCCGCATAAGCCTCTGGCTCACCCCCGAAGCTAAAGTAGGGGACTACGTGCTGGTGCACACCGGCTATGCCATAAACGTCCTCGACCAGGAACAGGCTAAAGAGACGCTGGATATCCTGCGCCAGATAGCCGAGGGAGCGGAGGATTGAAGTATATTACCGAGTTCCGCAGCTCGGAGCTAGGAGAGGGGCTAATCTCGCAGATTAGGCTCCGTTCTAAAAAGAAGGCGCGCTTCATGGAGTTCTGCGGCGGGCATACCGTGACCATCTTCAGGTACGGTATCCGCCAGCTTTTGCCGCTGACTATAGAGATGGTTTCGGGGCCGGGCTGCCCGATATGCGTCACCGCCAACGCCGACCTGGACAGGGCGATTGCCCTCTCCAAAATCCCTGGAGTCATAGTTGCCACTTTCGGCGATATGCTCAAAGTCCCCGGCAGCCATTCCAGCCTGGAGAAGGCCAAGGCTTCAGGTGCCGAGGTGCGGACGGTATATTCCGCCACGGATGCCCTGGAAATAGCTAAGGCTAATCCCGATAGCTCGGTGGTCTTTCTGGGCATCGGCTTCGAGACCACCGCCCCCACCATCGCCGCCTCCATACTTCAGGCGGAGGAGAAGGGAATAGGGAACTACTACGTGCTTTCTTTACATAAACTATGTCCGCCCGTAATCAGGGCGCTGCTCGATTCGGGTGAGGTCGAGCTTCAAGGACTGGTCTGCCCGGGGCACGTCAGCGCCGTCATCGGCTCCCACCCCTGGGAGTTTATCGCTAAAGAATACGGCATTCCCTGCGTCATCTCCGGCTTCGAGCCTCTGGATGTACTCCAGTGCGTGGAGATGCTGGTGAAACAGGTGGAAAAAGGCCAAGCGGGCGTTGAGATTGCCTATAAGCGGGGGGTAAGAGCTGAGGGCAACCAGATAGCCCTAAAGCTGATGGAAAGGGTGTTTGAACCCTCTCCCGCACGCTGGCGGGGGATGGGGGAGATTGCCGGAAGCGGGCTGAAAATAAGGGAAGAATATAAGCGCTTCGACGCCGAGGCCAACTTTGACATTCAAACAGCGCCCGCTATTGAGCATAAGGGCTGTATCTGCGGCGAAATACTGCGCGGGGTTAAGGCGCCCGCCGACTGCAAGCTATTCGCCAGAGCCTGTACGCCGGAAAACCCGGTAGGGCCCTGCATGGTCTCCGCCGAGGGTAGCTGCTCGGCCTATTACCTATACGGAGGCGAGCGTGGATAAAATACTTTTAGCCCACGGCAGCGGCGGCAAGCTGGCCCACGACCTGGTCGAAAAGAGCTTCATCAAAGCGCTGGCTAACCCGCTACTGGATAAGCTCGACGACTCGGCTGTTTTCGATATCAGCGGGAGGCTGGCTTTTACCACCGACAGCTACGTGGTCAGCCCTATATTTTTCCCCGGTGGGGACATCGGTAAGCTGGCCGTCTGCGGCACGGTGAACGATTTAGCCACCAGCGGCGCCAAGCCATTGTATCTCAGTCTCTCCTTTATTATCGAAGAAGGGCTTTTGTTAAGCGAGCTTGAGAAGGTTGTGGCCTCGGTACAAAAAGCAGCCAAAGTGGCAGGGGTGGAAATCGTCACCGGCGATACCAAGGTGGTGACCAGAGGCAGTGCCGACAGGCTCTTTATCAACACCGCCGGCGTGGGCGTAATACCCGAGGGCGTTGATGCCTCCGGAACTAACGCCAAGCCCGGTGATAAGGTGCTCTTGAACGGGACTATCGGCGACCACGGTATCGCCGTGATAAGCCAGCGCGAGGGCTTGAGCTTTGCCACCAAACTCAAGAGCGACTGCGCTCCACTCGGCGATTTAGTCGCCGATATGCTCAAAGCCAGCCCTAATATACACGCCCTGCGCGACCCGACTAGAGGCGGGCTGGCCACCAGCCTCAACGAATTAGCTAGGCAGTCTAAGGTAAGCATCAGAATCGAAGAGTCTAAGATTCACGTACGCGAGGCGGTTCTTGCCGCCTGTGAGATGCTCGGCTTCGACCCGCTCTATGTCGCCAACGAGGGTAAGATGATTGCCATCGTCCCGCCAGAGGACGCTGAAGAAGTCCTCGCCGCCATGCGTAAGAATAGATACGGCAAAGAGGCTGAGATTATCGGAGAGGTAGGAGCTGAAAACCCGGGGCGGGTGATAATGAAAACAGTGCTGGGGTCTTCGCGTATCGTCGATATGTTAGTTGGTGACCTTTTGCCCAGGATTTGCTGAATATGCACGAACTATCTATCACTCAGAGTATGCTCGACCTCGTCCTGGAGCAGGCAGAAAAGGCCGGGGCTAAAGAAGTGGGCAAAATCAACCTGGTCCTGGGGGAGATGACGGGGGTGGTGGACAGAGCCGTCCAGTTCTACTTCGATTTCTTAAGCAAGGGGACGGCGGCGGAGGGGGCGACGCTCTCCTTTAAGGTAATACCGACCACGGCCAAATGCCGAAACTGCGCTAAGGAATTCGAGTTGGGGGAGTTCGACTGGACTTGTCCCCACTGTAAGGGTAATAATATAGAGATTGTTGGCGGCAAGGAGCTATTCGTCGAAAGTATCGAGGTGGAATAGATGGAAATCAAAATAGTCAGGGACATCATGGGGGCTAACGAGCAGATAGCGCAGAAGAACCGTCAGCTTTTCGACCAGAATAAGGTCTTCGTGGTCAACGTGATGGCCTCACCGGGGGCGGGCAAGACCAGCCTTATCCTAGAGACCATCAAGAGGCTCAAGAGCAGGGTAAGGGTGGGTGTGGTCGAGGGCGACATCAGCTCCAGCCTGGACGCCGAAGCCATCAGCAAGGAGGGCGTGCCCGTCGTCCAGATAAACACGGGCGGTGAATGCCACCTCGACGCCAGTATGACCTCCACCGCTTTGGGCGACCTGCCGCTAGATAAAATCGAACTGCTGCTTATCGAGAACGTGGGCAACCTGGTCTGCCCCGCTGAGTTTAACCTCGGTGAGGACTTGAGTGTCCTTGTCTCCAGCACCCCCGAGGGCGACGATAAGCCCTTTAAGTACCCGCTGATGTTCCATGAAGCCGACGCCGTGCTCATCAATAAGATTGACCTGCTGCCCTACCTAAAGTTCGACGTAGATGCTTTTTCCAGGACCATCAAGGGAATAAACCAGAAGGTGAAGGTCTTCCCCATCTCCTGCACCACGGGCGAAGGGGTCGACCAGTGGGTTGACTGGCTGCTGGGGCAGGTAAAGGGCTAGGGTTCACGGGCGTTGACGCTCCTCAGTGCCAGGTAGTATACTCCCCTTTAGATTGTGCCCAAAAACTATGGGAGGTAAGAGTAAATGGAAAAACAATGGGAAGAACTAACCCCGGACGAGAAGCAGGAGGCGCTGTTTCAGAAGTGCCTGGCGGCCGAAGGTATAGAGTTCGTCAGTCCCGATGCCGAAAAGGAATATAAAGCGAGGCTGACCCGGCTCAAGGACGCCATTCAGTTAAAGAAATTGCCCGACAGGGTGCCGGTGCTGCCCATTACCAATTTCTTCCCGGCCTTCTATGGTGGCATGACCCCCCAGGAAGCCATGTACGACTACGAAAAGATGGTCAAGGTCTTTAAGAAGTTTGTCCTGGACTTTGCCCCGGATTCGAATACGGGCGCCGGCACGGGCGGTTCGGGTCGAATATTTGATATTCTCGACTATAAGCTGTACGCCTGGCCCGGTCACGGGGTTTCGCCCAACAGTACCTACCAGTGTCTTGAAGCTGAATACATGATGGCCGATGAATACGACGCCCTGATTCAGGACCCTTCCCGTTATTTTATCAATACCTACCTACCGCGCATATTCGGTAAGCTGCAGGGCTTTAAGATGCTACCCAATTTCACCCATTTCCAGGAATTGCCCTTCGTTGGTCTCAACGTTATCCCCTTCGGTATGCCCGATGTTCAAGCCGCCTACCAGGCTCTATATGAAGCCGGGGCGGAAGCCCTGAAGTGGGCGGGCTATTTAGGCAAGTTCGATGCGGAGATGTCCTCATTGGGCTTTCCCAGCATCTTCGGCGGCTTTTCCAAGGTGCCCTTCGATGTAATCGGCGACACCATGCGGGGCACCAGAGGGATAATGGTGGATATCTACCGCCAGCCCGATAAAGTCATCGAAGCCTTGGAGGTCATAACACCGATTATGATTGATATGGGATTGTCCGCAGTAAAGATGACTGGCAAGCCGGGGGTGCTGATACCTCTGCATAAGGGCGCCGACGGCTTCCTCTCTGACGAGCAGTTCAAGAAGTTCTACTGGCCTTATTTTAAGCAGTTGATTGAGGGCCTGGTCGATGAAGGCTGTATCCCCTTTTCCTTTGTTGAGGGTGGTTATAACACGCGCCTGGAGGTTATCAAGGATATACCCAAGGGCAAGACGATATGGACGTTTGACACCACCGATATGGCTAAGGCCAAGAAGATACTGGGCGGCGTTGCCTGCATCGGCGGTAACGTACCCACCGACCTCCTGGCCGTGGGCACACCCCAGCAGATAAAGGAGTACGTTAAGAATCTAATCGATACCTGCGCCGAGGGCGGCGGCTATATCATGTCCAACGGGGTTGCCGCTGACGAGATAAAGGCGGAAAACCTCAAGATGATGATTGATTTCACCAAGGAGTACGGCGTCTACAAATAGCCCTGGTTATCCAGAGACTATATTACGTGGCCCGGAGATGTTTTCTCCGGGTTACTCTTTGGCCGCCTTCTCGGGCTTCTCGTATATGGAGGTATGCGCCGCCGCTGAATCGGCGCCCACATAGCTGAAGCCGGTCTGCTCGCCGACGCCGTTGGGGTCAAAGGCTTTCTTGAGCTTACCGAACCATATATGGTAGTTAGATACCTTTTTGCCGACGACATCGACGGGCAGGACGCCCATTGAGGGCACGGCGAAGCAGCCCTCTAAAGCCCTCTTGCCTACCCTCTCCATCCATTTCTGTACGGCTTCCGATGACTTTTCGTCGTAGGGATTATAGCGGCAGAATATCTCGGTGTGCCCCAGGTGTCCTTGCTCCTCTCCCCAGCCGAATTGCTGTCCGTCGTCGGCGATGACCAGCCCTTTCTTTATCAGCTCCCTCTTCCATACGGCCGCCTCTTCCAGCCACCTCACGTGGTTATCGTATCGCTGGCCCTGCACCATCATCGAGGAGAACATGCCGCCGGCGCGGAATGTCTCCCGGATGGAGGCACTGACCCTTGTGCACTGGAAGAGCAGTGTGGCCTCGACATCGGGGTCTTCAACCGCTTTCAGGGACTGGCCGCCGGTTTCCTTTATTATCTGCGCCAGCACCTTCTTCTTGTAGGCGAAGTCCTCGTCGTAGTTGCCGGCGATGATGACCATGAAGCCGGGCCCCTGCACCTCTTTGGTGAATCTGTCCAGGGTGGCAAAGTCCTCTTCGTTGCTGGTGGTTATGTTGGAGGATACCATCGAGGGATTGAAGCCCATGAGCTCGAAGGCTATCTCGGCTTCACCAATCTTGAGCTCGGCTTCAATCAGCTTCTCGATTGAGGGGAAGGAGAAATAGCGCACCATCATGTTCAGCTCCGATGGCTTTTTAGTCAATTTGTAACGCGGCGACAACCCTTCCAGCGGATACTCCGATGGTCCCGGCCAGTGATAGACCTTGGTCGCCTGTTTGGTAATAACACCCCCGCCCCTCAATATCCCCCTCAGAGAGGGACCTGGGCCGTCGCCGCAGAACCACTCGTCTGAAGCCCCCAGCGTGCCTATCCTGACTATCTCGCCCTCATCGGTTACCCATTCCGTGGCCAGTTCGTTTCGGTCCCCGGTGCTGGTGGTCAAGCCCATGTGGCCGTGGCCGGACATGGCCAGCGCGGTGCAGGTGGAGCCCGAGCCCTTTACGTTACAGATCATGCCCCTTTTAAAGAGCTCGCCCTGAAGCTCGGCCGAGATTACGTAAGGCTCGACCACGGCGTACATGTTTTTCTCGTTGATTTCGATGATTCGGTTCATCCTTCTCAGGTCTAAAAATATGAAATCGTAGGTGGGCGCGAAAAGCAGCCAACCCGTGCTCTGTGCCTTGTAGGGTATCCTGTGTTTGTTGCAGAGCCTGATGACGGCGGCAACCTCTTCCGTGTTCCCGGGAAGGACCACGGTTATATCCGGCGAGCGATAGGCGGCCTTTATGGCCGGGTCGTCGGAGATATTCTCTACCCCCACCACATCTTCGAATTCTTTGTATACATCTTTCTTTATCGCCATGATTTTCTGACCACCTTTCTCAGACTGCCTTCTCGACCAGTTCCACGATATCGTAGACCTTTAAGTTGCTGCCGCTTTCCTTAATAGCCTGGTTGAAGTTCTGCTCGCACCAGGGACAGGCGGTAACAATTGCCTCCGCACCGGTGGACTCGGCTTCCTCGATTCTCTCCGTAGCCGTCCAACTGGCGAACTCGGGGTTGGATACGTTGACACCGCCCCCCGCCCCGCAGCACCAGGCGTATTCCTTAATCCGGTCCATTTCAGCCAGCTTCAGCCCGGGTATGCTCTTGAGCACCTCCCTGGGAGGCTCATAAACGCCGTTGGTGCCCCGCCGGTATTCCTTGGGCGGGTCGAAGACGAACTTGTAGCCCGGGACTCTCTTACCCTTCCAGTGTATCCAGGGCTCGCCCAGCCGGCCCAGGTAGCAGGGGTCGTGATAGGTGACGGCCATGTTCACCTTCTTGTTCAGCTTGAGTTTGCCCTCTTTAATCAGGCGGGCAAAATATTCGCTGATATGCAACACCTCCAGCTCGCCCTTAAGATTATACCTGTCGTAGAGCACCTTGAAGGCCTGGTAGCCGTCGGCGCAGCCCGTCACCAGCGTTTTGACGCCGGCCTTTTTGAGCATGGCCATGTTCTTCCTGGCCTGTTTCAGGAAGTCATCTTTATAGCCCATCTGGAAGGCGCGGCCGCCGCAGCAGGACTCGTTTTCGTAGCCGATACCGAAATCAATGCCGGCCTTCTTCAGTATCTTAGCCGTGGCTTTGGCCAGCTTCTGGTAGTCCTTGTCATAACTGGTCAGGCAGCCGACATGATAATAGACCTCCACCTTTTCCTTGGTGGCGTCTTTAAGCCCCAGTCCCTGCGCCCAGGCGGCGCGCTTGCCCTTAGCCCCTGGCACCATCGTGCCCTGCTGACGCAGGCTTTTGATGACCTTGTCCAGGGCGGGGTGGGTGTGGCCTGTCTCGACGCACCTGATGCGAAACTCGTTGATGGGCAGCAGCACCTCCATGTCCATAGCGTATTTACAGGATATATCGCAGGCGCCGCACATCTGGCAGTTGTAGACGATATCAAGCAGCTTATCGGTATAGTTAAAGCCGTTGGTCAGCATTTCCTTGGCGATGAGCAGCCGCCCGCTGCCTGAGTAGGCGTGAAAGTTATATCGGGAGATACTGGGACAGGCTTCCGAATGCTCGACTCCCTTTACCTTTTGCAGTGGTATGTGTTTGCAGGCCGAACAGCGGCAGCACATCTCGACATCACCGCGGTAATCTTCTATGGCCATCTTAGCTCCTTCCTGACTTTATTCACGATAGCTTAAAAGCAAAGCTTTCCCGGATTCATAACCCGGTTGGGGTCTAATATTTCCTTGACCCTGGTTAAAGCTTCGACGTAAGCCGCATCCCTGTTGACAATCATGCGGGCATTTTTATCATAAGGTCTTGAGAAAAAGGCGCCCGTGGCCATCAGGGCGTCGATGGCTATTGGGTATAGCTCCTCGATTCGCTCTAGCTCCGCCGGGTTTTCGGGGTCATAAAACAGGTTAAACTCACAGTGGCAGTTGGCCCCCTGTACTACGGGCTGGAGGTAAATGCCCATATCCGAGGCGGGGTAGCCAAATTCATTGGCCAGCTCGTACATGACGCCGATCTGGCCTTCCAGCTTCTCGTAGGTGGTGATAAAGAATATGTCCTGGCAGGCGCCCTTGTAGCGCAGCTTCCAATAGGGCTCTCCTGAGGGCCGCTGCACCGTTTTCAACATTTCGGCGGCGGAAACCCGTCCCACGGCTCTTACCGCTTCCAAGCCTATGCGGTTGGTTAAGTCCGAGATGCCCTTCATTTGCATCCTCACCCTTTCCTCGGGGAAATAGTCATAGCCGGCCACGTTAAAGAAGAGCACCCAGGTGGGCAGGCTGTCCTTGATGCCCTGATAATCGGCGGGCCACTTCTTAGCCATGAGCGCCGCCAGGTTAACGTTATTCAGCACCAGGCACTCGTTTACCAGCCTCAGCCTCACCAGCCAGTGCACCAGCTCGAAGAGCCGCTCAATGTCCGCCGAGCCGACCAGCCGAGGCTCTTCCAGCTTGGGCTTCAGCTCGCAGCGCAACGATGCCCAGGTGACGATGCCCATCGTCCCCTGCGCTCCCTGGACGAGCCGGTTCCACTGTGCCGGGCCCGGCCCGTAGGGCGTCTTCTGGGCACCACCGGCGGCCCACTGCTCCTCGATTGTGCCCGGCCCCGCCGCCTGTCCAGTGCGGAAGGTCTCGCCATTGCCGAAGACCACCTCGACGCAGGCCAGCGGGTCGGAGATATCCCAGTGGTATTTGGGCATGACCACCGGCTCCCTCTCCAGCATGCTGCCGACAACGGTCTTCGACTTCCGCGGTAGCAGGGGCATATTGAGCCTTAAGCCCTCTTTTTCTACGGCCGGTATCAGCTCGCCGAAGGTCACCCCCGGCTCGACCATAGCCACCCGGTGAAAACGGTCAACCCGAATGACCTTCTTCATCTTGCTCAAATCAACGATTACGGCTCCCCCGGTGCCGGGGACGGTGTCACCGCGAAAATGGGGAGGGCCGGAGCTCACCGGCACCAGCGGCGTCCTTGTCTGGTTAGCCAGCTTGACCAGCTTGGCGATGTCGTCGCTGTTTCTGGGTTTGACCACGTAGTCGGGCGTTATCACATTAACGAAGCTCATATCGGCGGCGTATTCCTCCAGCACCGCCGGCTTCTGGCTTACATTAGCCGCGCCGACTATCTTGGCCAGCTTCTCTGCTTTAATCATGGGCGCCTCCTCTCAACTGATGAACGGATTTAGGCTAGTCGTCATAGGGCTCGGGGGGTGGTGGGGGGAATATGTTTATCCGATAGCGGCTGTAGGGCAAATAGTTGGTGGCCGGTTTATCGGGCGTGTTGTTGGGCAGACCAGCGATGCTGCCCGTAATCGGCTCTTCCACCCAGTTCGAGTCGAGGGGGTACATGTAGACGATGCGGTAGGCGAGCCGGAAGAACTTCCACTGTCCGTCTTCCTTGACGTAGTCCATATCGTACTTGCCCAGACAGGACATACAGTCCAGCTTGCCGTTGCGTATCCCGCTGACGCTGCCGTGCGAGAACCATACCCCGCGGGCTTTGGTGCCGGCCTTGTTTATCTCGATGATGGGGTTGCAGGTCATATGTATCGCCAGCCAGCCTGGCGTGGCTTTGTAGCGCTCTTCGCTCAATACGGTGTTCCAGAAGCGTTTAACTCCTTTCATTCCCTCGTAGATGCCAGCGTCCTCAATGTCCATGGAGATACCGGGCGTCTTCTGAGCGAAGAGGGAGGGTATTTCCGAGTTGCGCATCATGAAGTAGAGGTGGGCATAGCGGGACTGGAGTTTCCAGATTTCGAGGTAATCCTTGGTCTTGGATAGTTCGGCGACCTGTTTTTTGAGTTGGGCGACTTCGGCTTTAAGGTCTTGACTCATTTTTCCTCCTCTCGATTTGATGAGAATGAGGGTGGGGGACTACCAAGTGCTTATTATTTACTCTAATCAGCCGAATGTCAATAACTTGTTGTAAAATGCGTTGACAAAGTCGGCTTTAAAAACTATTATAGCCACAGCCCGACCACGTTTTATCGTTCTATTTTGGCTATTCACTAATATAGAAGGAGGATATATCAAAATGGCCGAGACCAAGTACGGGAAGTACATCATCAAGGAACCATTGGAAAAAGGCATGGCGCCGATGTTGCACATATGCGCTGAAGAAGGTTGTTATGGTGCCAGGTTTGACAACTTTCCGGTTGAAGTCCAACTACTTTGTATCACCGAACCGCTCGCATTTCCTCATCCGGCCCACGCCCACGACGCCGACGAAATCTTTTTCATCTTTGGCAGTAACCCCCAGAACTACTACGATTTCGACGCCGAAATCGAGATATCTTTTGGCGAGGAAGGCGAGAAACATATAATTGACTCCACATCCATTGTCTACATGCCTAAGGGGTTAGTACACGGCCCTATTGCCATCAAGAAAGTAAATAAACCTTTTCAGTGGATGCATGTTCTCTTTACTCCTAAATACGACATGTCAGTAGGTGACGTTTCACAACATCCTACGCACCCTCGTGAGAAGTATTCGCCTGAAGAGATTAAAAAGCTAAAAGGTGGCTAGCTCTCGTATTCTTTTCTCAGCTCTTCAACCGTCCGCTGCAACTGATCCTTTTTTTCCTCATCGCTTAGGCGGTGCAGCGGCGGCACCCACTCCATATCCTTGAGGTTTTCGATGAGCATGGGCAGCGCGTCGTAGGGGAAAGATAGTAGTATTAAGCCCTCGGGGACTACCTTATGCGTCTTCATGCCGAAGCCGAGACCGGTGACGGTATAGTTCAGTTCACCGCTCAAGAATGGGTAGGCGTAGAGCCAGGCGCAGAGCAGCACGGGGGTACTCTTGGTGGTTATCATCTTGCCGCTGGTATAGCAGTATGCCCGTAGCAAAATTTCAGCCTGGGGTGGGGTGGCGGCGATAATCAGCAAGTCCGGCTCAAAAGGCATTTTGTCTAAGGGGGAGAAGGTAACATACCTGACCGTGCCCTTAGCCATTTTAGGAATGTAGTTATAGATGCGGCGGTTAGCGCGGGCTTCCTTGTAGATGCCGTCCTTGGGGCCGACCTGCCCGCTGGCGAAGATGGGGTCGGCTTCTTCCATGCCCAGTATCACAGGGCCCATGCATGAGAAGTTTTCTCGGTTAACATAGAAGGGTGGGCTTTTCTGCGCCTCGCCGAGCATCTCGCAGAAAGCCATTTCTTTTTTCAGCTTACTGAGGCCTTTGGGCTTGTTGAGCAGGAATTTAACACCTACGGGAGGTATCTCAAAATTAAACTTTTTTAGTATGGAGAAATCCAGCTTACTTGTCATATTTATACCTCCTTGTCCGTGGCTAAAGCTCTATCTACGGTTCGTCAGGCGGGTATCATCATACTAGGTAGCCAGAGACTTATCTCGGGGATGGCTATCAGAATAGCTAAGAAGATAAAGAGGACGATCAAGAAGGGCAGCACCCCCCGCAACAGCTTATTCATTGGTATATCGAAGGCAGTTCTCATCAAGAACAGTTCCAGCCCCATGGGTGGCGTAATCAGCCCTATCTGCATGTTAACCACATACAAAACACCAAACCATATCGGGTCAAAGCCCAGGGCGGTGATTACGGGGACAAAGAGGGGCACGGTAAGCAGCATAATGGTTATGGCGTCGATAAAGCAGCCCAGAATCAGAAGCAGGACATTGATGCTTATAATCACTAGCCAGGGAGACATTCCTTCAGAGGTAACGAAACTAGTTATAGTCTTGGCCACGCCGGAACTGCCAATCACGTAAGAAAATAGCCAGGCGCCAACCATCATGAACAGAATCATTCCGTTCAGAATCGCCGTTTCGGTTAGCGCCCGTTTTAGGCCCTGCCAGCGTAGGCCGAAGACGGTAACCGCTATAATTAACACCACAACACAGCCGACGCCGGCCGATTCAGTAGGAGTGGCAATGCCGAAATAAATAGAGCCCAGAATAGAGGCCATCACCACCACTATGGGCCAGACCCTTTTCAGTGACGAGAACCTCTGCCCCCAACTGACGGGGCCTAGGGCGGGACCGAGCTCTGGCTTGCGCCAGCAGATTATGATAGCTACTGCCGCCAGCATGAAGGCTAAGAGAATGCCCGGTAGCAAGCCCGCTATGAAGAGATGGCCTATATGCGTCTCGGAGAGGACACCGTAAATAATCATACCGGCACTGGGTGGGATTAATGGCCCAAGGACACCCCCGCAGCACAGCCCACCCATAGCTAGCCCCTTGTCATAACCGTATCTTTTAAATTCTGGCTCAGCCACTTTGCCCACAGCTAGGATAGTGGCCGTGCTGGTGCCGATGGCGGCGGCCATGGCTGCCTCACCCCAGATGCTGGTAACGATTAAGCCGCCGGGGACGCGGGAGAACCAGCTACGGGCGGCATAGTAGATGTCTTCACCAATTTTAGTTTCGGCGATGAGGCAGGCGATGAGAATGAAGAGGGGTAGCGGCGTCCAGTTTATATTGTAGAGTGTAGTGAAGGTAGTCCAGCCTAATTTTTCTATGCTTAAAGGGCCGAAGGCGAGGAAAGCAACAGCTAGCGCCGTAAATCCTAGGGCGTAGATGACGGGCATGCCCATCAGCATCAAAAACAGCATGCCCAAGGCACATACCAACGCCGCTATGGTAGGGTCCATTACTACCTCACTTCATTAGGGTACCGTTTCACTCTGGTTCTTACCGCCCTTAAGTAGAACAATGCCTTGGCATAATTTCCCTAAAAGCACTAGGCAAAGCAGAGTATAACCAACGGGTATAACGAATTTAATCGGGGCTAACGGCAATGCCCACGGCGATTGACTGACCTGGCCAATCTCAAGCGAGTATAACGCATTGCCCACGCTCTTCCAGGTGAGCACGACGCAGAAAATAAGCGCCATGAATGGGAAAATAGTCTTGAGAAGGATAACCTTCATGCGCTCGGGAAAACGGGAGGAAATCATGTCATTCCTAACATGCCGGTCCAGTCTTTCCACGCCGGCTACAGCCAGAACACCGCAGAATAAGAGAAACATGGTGCTAAGCTCGTAGGCAGCGGGGTCGGGTGAGTGGAAGGCATAGCGTTTGATGACACCATAGGTTTCTATCCACGCCATCAGCAGTACCAGACCCCCGCTCAATAACATGAGGAGGTGACTGGCATGGCCAATCCAGTGATCCAGTTTCTGTATCACTCGCATGAACACGTTATATTACCCCGCTCTAGTTAGCGCTTTTATCTACCGCTTAAACCACCGCGACATTAAAGCCGCGGGCATGCCGTTTTATTCCCGGGTCTAGCGAGGATATTGCTCGTTTGCCTCCTCAACAATCTCCATCATTTCCTCGCCCAGCTCACCATATATGTCCATCTGTTCTGCGAACAAATCACTAGCTGCCGCTATCCACCTGTCTAACTCATCCTGGGGCAGGTAATAGACAACTGTCCCAGCAGCCTCTAGCGCATCTATATCCGCTTGGTATTGTGTTGTCAACCACTCATCAATCGCATCTGACGACCTCCGAGCTTCCTCAAGCATTATGTCCTGGACGTCACCAGGCAAGTCATTCCACACGTCCATGTGGATGACATAGCCGTGTAAAGCAGCGACCATATAGGTCACTGTCAGATGGGGAGCAACGTCAGGGGTTAGTCCGAGCATGACCGCAGCTGCCGGTGCCGTTATGACCGCATCTACCGTTCCCTTCTGCATTGACTGGGAGGCTTCCATATAACCAATCGGCACGGGGGCACCGCCTAACGCCTCTATCAAAGCCCCAACTGTGGGCGAGATGGACTGGACCAGCAGGCCGTCCCAGTCAGCCAGCTCATGAATCGGCACGGTCGAGAACATTTCCACCGCGCTAAAGTTATGGAGGCATAGCAGCTTCAGGTTGAATTGCTCCTCTAAAATCTCAGCGTATATTGGCTCTAAATCCGGCAAGGCGGCGATATGGGCATCAATGTTATTAAACAAAAAGGGCAATTCTATTATACCTAACAGCGGTTCGTAAGAGGAGTAGGCGTTAGGGGTCATGGCCACCATGTCGGCGGCTCCCGTCCTCGCAGTATCAAGAATCTCCGCAAATGAGACCATTTGTTCGGCGGGGAGATATGCAATGGTATAATCGGGGCCGCAGCGGGCATTAAAGGCATCGACGAACTCCTGCTCAACGTCAGCATAGTCGAACATGGAAGCGCTAGCCATCGTCAGAACTACTGGCTCGGCAGGGCCCTCTTCCTCACAGGCGGTGAAAAGACCGACCGAACCCACGATGAGTACGAGGGCAACGAGCAAGATTAGTATTTTTTTCATGGTTTGGTTTTACCTCCTTGATGGATTGCAAATAACCGTTTCTTTAATTTCACCTTACCTTAATTGACCACCTCCTTTGACTGGGAAGTGTCCCAGTAATGATTGTATTCGGGTATACGGTCTCCCCAGGAGAATACCGTAATCGTTTGTCTTGAGGACATGACTGATAGGCAGAAAATGGCTTTGGGTTGGATGTTTAATAAAGGCTCTGATGACGGCAGCCCAGTGAATGAATAATAACACGGGATGAAAGTCACTACGCTAATACCCCGTTGTTTAAAGAGTCGAGAATTTCCGTGTTACTAAATGAGAGTGAGATTGTGGAAATGGAGGGGATTACAGTCGGCTGGCGGGTCGTAGCCAAGGCTGGGTTGTGGTGGGGGAAATGTATCTCATTGTTAAGCACATTGCTATTATAGCACATTGTGTCAACATACCCGCCGGGGTAATTATTAAAGAGTGAGCCGCGGAGGACTCGCATCCTCGGTGGGGTGATGGGTGAGTGAGATGCTCAAAAACCAGCGGTATACGGACTCCTCGCGCCCTTAGCTATCCGGACCTATTTTTCTCTTTAGTTTCATCATCTATTAACGGAACTTGTACCGGAAGCTCTTTGAAAGGTAACTGCAGAGCTTTCATGATG
>CAYNFV010000013.1:0-19798 GCA_964396645.1 uncultured Dehalococcoidales bacterium | reverse complement strand
ACGTGAGCGAGGACGTGGTTTACCTCACCGACGGTAACTACGTTTACAAGTCGATAAACGGCGGCCTCAGCTTCTTTATTGTAGCCGAGGACTCACTGGAGACGATACTTACGGGGACTTGTGGCCCCAGCGTTGTCCTTACCGGCGGTGCCTACATCAACTGCATCGATATCGGCTATAACGCCGCCGGCGAAGCCTATATCTTCATCGGGGTAAACGGTACTGACCAAGGTGCCGGATACGATACGGACTATCCGAGCGTCCTCTACATCAACGAGGATGGCTATCCTTCGACGTGGGCTGACCTTAAGCTGCACTGCTTCCACAATGATGTTGCTCACTCAGAACCCGCCGGAGGTTACGTCCCCCTGTCCATAGGCGTTGCCCCGAACTTCGACGTCACCAAGAAGATATACGTGTTGGTCACCAACAGCGACGATGTAAGCGACGATCCTAACGTAGTTGACGCTCGCACCTATGTCGTCAGCAACGTGGGCGTCGAATGCAGCTGGGCTGCGGTCGACGAGCTACTCTGGGACTGCAACTCGGCCAACAACTTCCAGACTTATTGCGCCTCGCGGTTCGCCTTCACCTCTGAGTTTGCCACTTTAGGCAACGTGTATATCGGCGTGACGGCCTGGGACAACACGGCCGCTACCTTCGAAACCAACACTCCGGGCGGCGATGTTTACGTCGCCTACGACACCATAGTGCCGGCTCAGGATGCCCTAGACCTGAACGTCCAGGGCTACACCAGCGCCTGCATCGGGATTTTTGACGCTAACATCTGCAGCCTGGATGTCAGCGAGGACGACGAGCTGATGGCCGGCGCCTATGACAACTGGCATTTCCAGAGCCCCACCCGCGTCTACTACAGCGCTGATGGCGGCTGGACCTGGTCACCCAGCCTCAAGGATCCCACCGGCGGTGTCTTCATCACCGACGTTGGCGACGTTGGCATGACCTATGTACTGTTCGGCTCTGCCGTAGCGGGAACCTCTGGTTGCGACTGCGCCTTCTCGATGTCCTGCGGCGACGTGGTCGGCCAGTACTGGAACCAGATCTCGCTGATTAGCATGAGCATAGACGAGGTTCTGGACCTGAGCCATGCGCCGGGATACGTTCTCGACAGCTCAATCATGTACGTGCTGACCTACGATTATCACGCCTGCGCTAGTGTTGACATCAACAGTCTGCTAAGGTGGGACGGCACCTACTGGGAGAGGGTCCACAGCACCCGCTCCTACTATGGCCTCGGTGCGGCCTGGCTCGTCGCGCCGCTCTACGATTGGGTCGAGGTATCTCCGGACTTCAACGACACCGACTGTCTCTACATGGCCAACACCAATTTCCAGATGATAAGGTCGACGGACATGGGTTGCAGCTGGAGACCTCTGGCTTACCCCTGCGCTCCGCTACCGACCATCTCTGCCTGGATAGTGGTCGACGAAGAGACGGTGCTGGCTTCGGGTAGTCCTAGCGGACTTTCGATAGAATTTGTCTATAAGACAACCCGACACGGTACCCGACCGTGGTCTATGCTACCGGTACTTAATTCTCTGGGCCTACAGATCGTCTCTGACGGCGTGGACTTTGACCTATCGCCGAGCATCGCCACCGACAATAACGTTTTGCTCGGCGACGATTATGGGCGTGTGTTCCTCTCTCAAGACCTGGGTGAAACTCCCTGGGCTGAGATTGCGGACATAGTGGGCTTTGCCCCATTCAACGCCTCCGCCGTTAACACCTACGTCGTCTTCGACCCCGGCTTCGGTACTGCCGATGACCCGGGCGAGAACATGATATACGCCGCGGGCGGCACCCTTGTCGGGCGCTGTAACCTTGACCTGGCCATGCCGTTGAGCATGCAGGACTGGGTGTACATTTCCAGCGCTGCTTCAACCTGTGACCCGTTTGACCTGAAACATGCTACGGGCATAGATGCGGTGGGCGACACCGTCCTGTACGTGGCTGACCTCGGATACGATGGAGGTCCCTCCGGAGATTACACAATATCGGGCACCATCGCTGTCATGTACTACTACGATGCGGATGTGATGACCACCTGCGACATCGAAGTCAACAACACAACCCTCATGGGCTTTACCCCGATCGCCGGGACCGGGGCCTTCGTTGCGGGTGAGCCGCTCAACATCCTCTCCTACAACCTGCAATGCACTGATGTACCGTGGGGTCTCACCGCTCCTGCTGGTTACGGAAACTCCATTTCTGGCGAGCTTGTAGTTCAGGGATTTGTCTCGGGTGCTCAGGGAATACTATACATCAATGAGTACCTGGGCGCTGGTGTCTTCCCCCACTGCGAGTTTTGTTACGGCTTAGACGCGGCGTTCGTACTCATCAGCGGCGTCCTGACAATGGACACGGTACCTGACTATATAGCCTACGGCCCGACGGGCGTCTGGCGCACGGTGAACCCGATGGATCCGATGCCACCGGCATTCCCGGTGCCTCTGGTTGAGTGGGAGTTCCTGACACGCGGATTAAATCCCCTCACAGGGCTTCCCTTACAGCCGCCTGTTGCCTTCAGACACCCAGAAGCCGGCTTAGCTGGCGGCTTGGGTGTTTACCCCGATGACCTGTGGCTGACTAAGGCCAGCAACATGCTCTGGGCTCTGGACGAGAACTCGTCCTACGACATGTACATCTGGATGTGGGAAGACCCGCTGGCAACGCCAGTAATCCAGATTGCACCGGCTGACGGAGCCCTACTGGCGACCACGACTACAGTCACCCTCGAGTGGGAGGCGCTGGACCTCGCTACCTATTATGAGGTTCTCATCTTCGAAGCGTGTCCAGGTTGTGTGTCTCCTGCCGAGATGCGACTGGTGATAGAAGGTGGTACGTCGCAAACCTGTCTCTACAACGTTACAGGCCTGCTTCCGGGTACTAAGTACTACTGGAAGGTCAGGGTTGCCTGTGACTCACCGTTCGTGAGCAAGTGGTCAGACCTGCGCTTCTTCAACACTGCTCTAGAGACAGTTCCCTACCTCTGCGCACCGTGGTGCGGTCAGGACGACGTCAACATCAACACTAACTTCGCCTGGGATGCCGTTTTGGGCGCTAACAGCTACGAGGTCCAGATTGCTACCGATGATGCTTTCAGCAGCATCGTTTCTTCCGGCACGACCTCGGCCAATGCCTGGACACCGGCTGATCCTCTTGACTACTCCACCGTCTACTACTGGAGGGTGAGAGCGGTCAATGATGGTGTCTACTCAGCCTGGGCTGTCTGCATCTTCACGACCGCAGCCGAACCGGTTGAACCGGCTGAGCCTCCTCCAGCAGTTATAATAGAGGAGACCGAGATTACACCCACATGGATTTGGGTGATAATCGGCATCGGTGGCGCGCTGACGATTGCAGTGGTTATTCTGATAGTGACGACCAGGAGAGTACCCTGATCTAAGCTAGAAGACTAACGCTTCAAAGTTAGCCAAGAGCCCCCCTTCTAAGAAGGGGGGCTCTCCTTTTTCCGGCTAAACCTATTGACTTCAGTCACTTTTGCGTCTAAAATGGAAGTCCCCCTTTCGCCAAATGGCAAAATTAACTGCTCTGGGGATATTGGTGGTTTTAGGACTGCTCGGGACGGCAGTCGCCGCTGCCGCCGGGACGGATACGGCCGAGTGGTCAGAAGTCAAGATACCCGCCGAGGGGAGAGCCGGGGGGTGGGGGCTGGCACCGGGTTCGGATATCACCCATTTGAGCCTGAAAGCGGGGGTCCTTTACGCCAATAAGCAGGAGGGGGCGGCTAACCGCCTGATGCGGTCGGAGGACGGGGGCTTAAGCTGGGCGGAGACGGATTACGAGGGGGAAGTGGTCGATATCGTCTTCCCCGGCAGCGACGCCGAGACCATTTATCTTACCGACGGCAGCCATGTCTATAAGTCCAGCGACGGGGAGGTCTTTAAGCCGGTGGGCGAGTACACGCTGCCCGCTTTTGATGCCAACGAGGCGATTGCCTGCCTCGACGTCGGCTACGACGGCAAGAACTACCCCGTAGTCTTTATCGGCACCACCGACAGCGATGCGGGCCAATACGGCGGCGTCTATTACCTCGCCGAGGGGGAATACGGGGCGGGGTGGACGGATATGATGGCGGAGGGCTTTGATATCTACGCCATCGCCTGCCCGCCCGACTTCGAGATTAACCACCGGCTTATCGCGCTGGCTAGCGACGAAAGCCGTAGCTATATCATCAATAATGAGGGCTTTATCGGCGGCTGGTTCGAGCGCATTGAGCTGCTCAAGGATAACTCCACCAGTTTTGCCTTGAGTTCCGCCAGCCGTATTGTTTTCCCCGAATATTACGACATTATCAATGAGCTTTTTGTCGGTGCCGGGGCGGGGGGTAACGGCGGGGTCTACCGGGTGGATGAGGTGAGCGCCTATTACCTGGGGCCTGATGCCGATATCATAAGCCTGGACATCGCCGAGGGTGACGACAGCCTGGAGCTGGTGGCAGGAGGGACTAATGGCGGGGTCTGGTACAGCCCCGACGCCGGGGAGAGCTGGCAGCTGAGCCAGAAAGCGCCGACGGGAGAGGGGGCTGTCTACGCGGTTGCCGCCGCCGATTTCAGCGATAGCGGGGTTGCCTACGCCGCCACCAGCGGCGCCGATAGTGCCTTTTCCCTAAGCCGGGATAGCTGCCTGACCTGGAACCAGACCAGCCTGATTGATAGCGAAATAAGCGATATTATCGACCTGGCAGTTTCGCCCCAATACAGCCAGGATGGTATCCTTTTTATGCTCCTTCACCATACTGACGGCAAAGACAGCCTCTGGCGCCGCCGGGACGGGGTCTGGGAGAGGATCTACGGCAGCTGGCGGCCCGATGTGGATACGCTGGACCGGGTGGCGCTTTGCCCGCAATACAACGATGATAACCGGGCGGTGTTTTTGGCCGGAGTCGGCGGCGGCCATCCTTCAATATGGAAGTCGACCGATGACGGGCAGAGCTTTGCCCGGCGCAGCGCTCCTCTCCCCGTAAACGCCTGGGCGGTGGTCAGTGACTCCAGCTGGTTTATCGGCGGCTTCGACGGGACTAACGGAGTGGTCTACTTCACCACCAACAGCGGGCTGAGCTATTTTGAGGGGACGATTGTCGGCGAGCAGTCCCTGAACTCCATAGCCCTGTCGCCTGAACATAGCCAGGACGAGACCATCCTGGTGGGCAATAAAGACGGCTGGGTATACTGGTCGGGGGATAACGGGGGGTCGTTTGAAGCACTGGGTGAGCAGTTGCCTCAACTAATAACGGAGGCAACGGCTCTCAACGAGGTAAGCGTTGCTTTTGACGCTGAATATAGCAGCAATAATACTGTCTATGCCGCCAGCCATTGCACAGAAGGCTCAGAGCATTCCAGCGCTATCTACCGCTTTGTCATTGGCAAGAGTGATGACTGGGAAGCTATCGATAGCCTCGCCGAGGGCGAGATTAATAAACTGATAGTCTCCGCCGAGGGGACGCTCTATGCCGCCAACTCCGATGCCGACGGGGGGATGGAGCGCTGCCTGAACCCGACATATCCTCTGGGGCCGAGCTTTGAAAGCGTGAGCCGGGGGCTGGAGGAGGGGGCTAAGCTGGCGGGGCTTTGGTGCCATGGGCAACAGCTCTGGTCAGTCGACAGCGCCCATACCAGCCTGGTGAGCTATATCGACAGCTTGGGCGCACCCGTTATTTTAGGCTCACCGTTCGACGGGGCGCCGGGGGTGGGCATGCTCATCGAGGGCACGGTTATGAACATAAGCCTCGACTGGGATACATTGCCCGGAGCCACCGCCTACCGGTGGCAGCTTAACTATGAGACCGATTTTTCCGAGCTCCCCGATGGCTTCGAGGGCACAACCCAGGGCAGCTCGGTGCACCTCGCTAACCTTTCACCCGCCACCACCTACTACTGGCGGGTAAGGGCTATTGAGCCGGTCTTAAGTCCCTGGTCGGAGAAGTGGTCGTTTAGCACCCCCATAGGCACCGAGGCGCCCGCTCCGCAGCTGGAAAACCCTCCCCCCGGCGCCAGCGGGGTTCCCGTCGATCCGATATTCCAGTGGAGCGCTATCGCCGGTGCCGACAGCTATGAGCTTATGGTCTCCATCATAGCCACCTTCGACAACCCTACCATCTTAAAGACCGACGGCTATGCCCTGCACAGCACCGCCTGGCAGTGCAACTTATCGCTGAACTACGACACCACCTACTACTGGAAGGTGAGGGCGGTCAGCGCCGATAGCTGCAGCGCCTGGAGCGCCGTCAGCGCCTTCAGCACCGAGCCTGAGCCAACCTTACCGACCGGCACGGTAGCCGAGGTGTCCCAGCCCGAAGACCCGGAGGGGACGGATTGGTCGGAGTGGCTGCTGCCCGTGGGTGGCGTCGTGGTGATAGTCTTCCTGGTGGTGATGGTATTAATGGTCATCGTGATGGTGGTGCTGGTGATTAAGGTTTCGAAGCTCTAGAGATTTAATGCGGGTAGTCGAGGAGGACGACCTGGGTGGTGGGAGGCAGGCTCGACTTGGAAACGGAGAACTTGGCCAGCGGTTCAACCGGCTTGGCGCCAATCTCCTTGAGGAATTTTTCCACGGGGTCCAGTGCCATCTTGAGCGACGGTGTCTTGTAGTGCATGGGGATGACCACCTTGGGCTCAATCTGCCGCACCACCTCGGCGGCGGTGGCGGCGTTTATGGTGGCCACCCCGCCCACCGGAAGCAAGAGCACATCGACATCGTCAATCTCCTCGACCTGCTCGCCGGTAAGGACGTGCCCTAGGTCACCGAGGTGGCAAATCGTTATCTCGTCTATCTCCAGCAGGTAGACGGTGTTTTTGCCCCACTTCTTACCCTTCTCCTTGTCGTGGAAGGTGGCGATGCCGATAATGAGCACGCCGCCGATTTCGTATTCACCGGGGCGTTCTACTATCTTGGGCTCGCCGCCGACGCCCTTGGCGTAGGAGTGGCCGGGGTGGGAGTGGGAAAGGGTGACAATGCGGGCGGTGGGCTTGCCCATAGAGTAACCGATTTCCGGTGAGTAAGGGTCGGTGATGACGGTGGCATGGCTGCCCCTGAGCTTGAAGCAGGAATGACCGAGCCAGGTGATATCCATTGAATTAAATATAGCACAGCGGGGGGCTGGCAATCAAATTCGGGGAGTGGCTGTTTAGATAGAAAACGCCCCTTTGCCGGGCGTAGTTTTTATCCCACCACCTTTGTTAGCGTAGGTTGTTATTACCCACCCTGCCCACCCTTAAAGGGTATTCACACTCTAGAACTCCTGTTGGAGGTACGCCCTACCCCACCCCGATTTTATCTATTCCCACCCACCGCCCTCTAAGGTAAAGAGGGGCTCCGCCCCCTTTAAAACCCCCAAAGGGGACGCTAGCTCCACATATTTTAGGGGAGTCCAAGAGGGGGCTTCGCCCCCTCTTGAAAGACTTCTGTTGGGCGGGCAGGGTGGGAAAGAAAGATGTACGCACAAAAAGGTGGTGGGGAGAGAAGGGGACTGGATTCCTGTCTTCACAGGAATGACAGTAGAATTTGAGGCATGGGCAAAAAACACCCTCTAAACGCTTTTCCTATTGACAATTTACCTCCAAAGTGGTAATTTAGATATGATTAGCAGTCTAAGCCTTAGACTGCTAACTCAAAAACAGGAGGCTTTAAGGTGCTATCACCTAGAAGCGAGACCATACTGAAATCAATCGTGGGGCAGTACATCACGCGGGCGGTGCCCGTGCCATCCCAGAGCATCATCAACGACTACGAGCTGGCGGTAAGCCCGGCCACCATCCGCAACGAGATGGCGCACCTGGAGCAGGAGGGCTATATTATGCGTCCCCACCCTTCCGCGGGGAGTATCCCCTCGGACAAGGGCTACCGCTTCTACGTAGAGACCTTAAGTGACATCGAACTGCCCTTAGCCGAGCAGTTTTTAATCAGCCACCTCTTCCACCAGGTAGAAAGAGAGATGGAGGAGTGGCTAAGCCTGGCGGCGACGCTCGCCGCCCAGCTGGTGCAGAATGTCGCCATCGTGGCCATGCCCAAGACGACCCGCTGCCAGTTCAAGCATTTAGAACTGGTCGCCCTGAGAGAGTCGCTGACGCTGGTCGTCCTCGTTCTCCAGGGGGCTCGGCTCAAGCAACAGCTGATAACCTTCGACAAGGCTATATCGCAGTCGGAGTTGACCAGGATAGCCAATAAGCTTAATAAGGCTTATTCCGGCCTGAGCCGAGCCAAGATATCGGCCAAGAAGCTGAAGCTTTCCCCCGCCGAAAAACAGATAACCGATTGCCTGCTCAAGATAATGCAGGGCGAAGACGAGCACGAGTTCGAGCCGTCCCGCCTCGACGGGTTGCACTTTACCCTTAACCAGCCCGAATTTCGCCAGGGGCAGCGGGTGCTCGCCCTGACGGAGCTGGTCGAACACCACAACCTGCTCCAGAGCGTCGCCCCCGAGGGGCTGGGGGAGGAGGGGGTGCAGGTAATTATCGGCAAGGAAAACCGGACGGAAGCCATCCAGGACTGCAGCGTGGTCATCAGCCGCTACGGGCTGCCCGAGGAAGCGGTGGGCGTTATGGGGGTGGTGGGACCAACGCGCATGCCCTACGCCCGCACCATCTCTACCGTGGGCTATCTTTCCTCGGTGCTTAACCGCCTGGTGGCCGAGTTATACGGGAGAAGGCCGAGCAAAGAATAAACAATGACGTCTTTCACTGTCACCCTGAGCGCAGCGAAGGGTCTTTTGAGATTCTTCAGTCCTCCTGCCTACGCAGGAGTTCCTTCAGAATGACAGTGGAATTTGAGGGGGGCGGGGAGAGAAATTTATAGAAGTGACACTTCTGTAGGGTGGGATTTGGTGTGGGACGAAAAACCTGGGGAGGGGTGAATAAGAATGATGCCACGAGAGCCCATGGAAGAGAATAAGAGTGAGCTTAAGCCGGAAGACAGTAAGGTTAAGCCGAAGAAGACGAAAGCTGAGCCTGATTTCAGCGGCATCGAGGATGTAGAGACGCTAAAAAAGCTGCTGGGTGATATGCAGGCCAAAGCCGAAGCTAACCTGGCCGGCTGGCAGCGGGCCCAGGCTGACTTTATAAACTATAAGCGGCGCAGCGAGCAGGAGAAGGAGGAGGTGGCCCAGTTCGCCAACTCCATACTCGTGCTCAGCCTGCTGCCGATACTGGACGACTTTGAAAGAGCCTTTGTCTCCATCCCGCCACAGTTGGAGAAGATGAGCTGGGTGGATGGCATCAAGCTCATCGAGCGCAAGCTCTGGGCGAGCCTGGAGGCGCAGGGGCTGACCCCAATCAAGGCGCTGGGCGAGCCCTTCGACCCCAACCTCCACGAGGCGGTGAGACAGGACAAGGGCCAGGAAGGCATCGTTATCGAGGAAGTGCAGAAGGGATACAAGCTAAACGACAGAGTAATCCGCCCCACTATGGTGGTAGTGGGCAACGGAGAAGAGGAGGCATAAAACAATGGGAAAGGTTATTGGTATTGATTTAGGCACCACCTTCTCCGCGGTGGCGGTTATGGAGGCGGGGGAGCCCAAGGTCATCCCCAACGCCGAGGGGGGGCGCATCACGCCCTCGGTGGTGGCCATAAGCAAGACCGGCGAGCGCCTGGTGGGACAGGTCGCCAAAAGGCAGGCAATCACCAACCCCGATAACACCATTTTTAGCATCAAGCGCCTGATGGGGCGCAAGTTCGATGAGCCCACCGTGGAGTACGACCGAAAGCTGCTGCCCTATAAGATAACCAAGGCGGCCAACGGCGACGCCTGGGTGAAGATGGGCGACAAGGAATACAGCCCGCCCGAGATTTCGGCCATGATTCTGCAGAAGCTGAAGACGGACGCTGAAGCCTATCTGGGCGAGAAGGTCACCGAGGCGGTCATCACCGTGCCCGCCTATTTCAACGACTCACAGCGCCAGGCGACCAAGGACGCCGGCAAGATTGCCGGGCTTAACGTGCTGCGCATCATCAACGAGCCGACGGCGGCCTCGCTGGCCTACGGGCTGGACAAGAAAAAGGAAGAGACCATCGCCGTCTACGACCTCGGCGGGGGTACTTTTGATATTTCCATCCTGGAGCTGGGCGAAGGCACCTTCCAGGTCAAGTCGACCAACGGCGATACCCACCTGGGTGGCGACGACTTCGACCAGAAGATTATGGACTGGCTCTGCGACGAGTTCAAGAAGGACCAGGGAATAGACCTCAAGCAGGACAAGATGGCGCTGCAGAGACTGAAGGAAGCCGCCGAAAAAGCCAAGTGCGAGCTTTCCACCGTTCAGCAGACCGAGGTCAACCTGCCCTTTGTTACTGCCGACGCCAGCGGGCCCAAGCACCTCAACATCACCCTGACGCGTGCCAAGCTGGAGCAGCTGGTGGGCGACCTGGTGGAAAAGAGCATCGAGCCCTGCAAGCAGGCGCTTACCGATGCCGAGAAGACCGCCGCCCAGATCGACGAGGTGGTTATGGTGGGCGGTCAGACGAGGACGCCGCTGGTCGTCGAGAAGGTGAAACAGTTCTTCGGTAGAGAACCTCATAAGGGGGTCAACCCCGACGAGGTGGTGGCGGTGGGGGCGGCTATTCAGGCCGGCGTGCTCAAGGGGGACGTAAAAGACGTCTTGCTGCTCGATGTTACCCCGCTCACGCTGGGTATCGAGACCCTGGGTAGGGTGGCCACGCCGCTTATTCCCCGCAACACCACCATACCGACATCGAAGAGCCAGATTTTCAGCACGGCGGCCGACAGCCAGCCCAGCGTCGAGATTCATGTCCTGCAGGGAGAGAGGCCGATGGCCGCCGATAACAGGACGCTGGGAAGGTTTATGCTCGACGGCATCCTGCCCGCGCCCCGGGGCTTGCCCCAGATTGAGGTCAGCTTTGACATCGATGCCAACGGCATCCTCAACGTCAAAGCCCACGACAAGGGCACGGGACGGGAGCAGAAGATAACCATCACCGCTTCCAGCGGGCTTTCCAAGGAAGAAATTGATAAGATGCAGAAGGATGCGGAAGCCCACGCCGCCGAGGACAGCAAGCAGCGCCAGGAAATAGAAGCCCGCAATATGGCTGACAACCTGGCTTACACGGCCGAGAAAACCCTAAGGGACAACAAGGACAAGATACCCGCCGAGCTGAACGAGGAGGTCGAGGGCAAGGTTAAAGCGGTAAAGGACGCCTTGCAGGGGACGGATATAGAAGCCATCAACAAGGCGGCGCAGGAGCTGAACGAGGCCTTACAGAGGGTCGGCTCCACCGTCTACGGACAACAAGAGCAACCACCACCCGGTGAACCGCCGCCCCCGGATGAAGGAGAAGGCGGCGAGGGGGGAGAAGGGGAGGACGAAGGCACCGTGGAGGGTGAATTTGAAGAGGTATAAACCGAGGAGGACAAAGGGGGTAATAAAATTATGAGTTACAAGTGTCAGGTCTGCGGCAAGGTTACAGCCACCAATCTCGGGATGCGCGGCCATTTGGTCAGGACACGCTTTCTTTTTGAAGAGCACTGGAAATGGCTGAAGTCACACGGACTAAGCCCTACCCGGAAAATAGCCGCAGGCAAATACCAGCCTCTCATGGAACTGATTGAAAAAGAGTGTAAGATAGAGGACTAAAAAAGGAGAGGTAGAGAATAACATGCCATCAACGCCAATCTACGAAGAACGGCTGGGGGCAAACACCCTGCTCATAGTCGGCATCTCGCTATGGGCGTTAGCCCTCGGGCTGGTGCCGGGTATCATCTTCGGGGGGTGGTGGTGGCTCTTTGCCATCTATATCGGCGTGACCTTCGCTATCATCGTCGCCGTCTTCCAGATGAGGGTGCAGCTGTTTAAAGACAAGCTGTTGGTAAGGTTCGGCTTTATCTATCGCAAGGCTATCGACGTCGATAGGATACAGGACTGCGCTCCTTTTAAGATGGAGCACCCGGTGCGGACCTACGGGGGGTGGGGCATCAGGAAGGGCAGCGACGGCACCTTCGCCCTGACCCAGGCCTTTATCAACGAGGCGATAAAGCTGGAGACCATCGACCAGACCTTTATCATCTCGTCGAGAAAGTCCGAAGAGCTGTGCCAGGCAATTAAAAAAGCCAGGAGCTAAGACCCCGCCTAAGGAGCTTCCCAGAAGCACGGAGAGCCAAAAATAGAGGGGTTTTGAGGGGCGAAAGCCGGTTTTTTAGAGAGATTGCTTCGCCTTCGGCTCGCAGTGACAGTAGAGACAGGGGTGGGGAGAGAAATTTATAGAGGTAACACCCCCTTTAGGGTGGGTATTGGGTGGGAAGAAAGACCTGGGGAGGGGAACTGAAGAGGAGAGGGTAGAATATTATATGCCAACCAAGCGCGATTATTACGAAGTCCTGGGCGTTGACCGCGACGCCACCGACGAAGAGATAAAGCGGGCCTTCCGCCAGCTTGCCTTCAAGTACCACCCCGATCACAACCACGAAGACATGGCCGGGGAGAGGTTCAAGGAGGTCAACGAAGCCTACCAGGTGCTCAGCGACCCCGATAAGCGCGCCGCCTACGACCGCTACGGTCACAGCGGCGCCGAGGGGTTCTT
This sequence comes from uncultured Dehalococcoidales bacterium, assembly GCA_964396645.1. GTDB lineage: Bacteria > Chloroflexota > Dehalococcoidia > Dehalococcoidales > BS750m-G39 > E44-bin88. The sequence continues at coordinate 7,228 of CAYNFV010000013.1, read as the reverse complement.
CGGGCAGGGCTTCGAGGGCTTTGACTTCGGCGGCTTCGGCGACATCTTTAACGCCTTCTTCGGCGGGGGAGCCGCCACCAGCCGCCAGACGGCACATCGGGGCGCCGACCTACGCTACGGAATAACCATCACCTTCGAGGAAGCCGCCCTGGGCTGCGAGAAGAAGGTATCCATATCGCGCACCGAGAACTGCCAAACGTGCCAGGGCACGGGCAGCCAGCCGGGCAGCCAGCCCAGCCGATGCCCCAACTGCAACGGCAGCGGACAGGTGCGCCGCGTCCACCAGAGCATCTTCGGGCGTTTCGCCCAGACCGCTACCTGCCCGCAGTGCCGCGGCGAGGGCCGGATTATCACCAACCCCTGTCCCAGATGCAAGGGCACGGGCAAGGAGAGGCACAAGCGCAAGATTACGGTGAAGATACTCGCCGGGGTGGATAACGGCTCCCAGATACGCCTCAGGGGTGAGGGGGAGGCGGGGACGAGGGGCGGGGCGGCGGGCGACCTTTACATCGCCCTGTCGGTTAAGGAGCACGAGTTCTTCAGCCGCTACCGCGACGACCTGCTCTACGAGTTGCCCGTCAATTTCACCCAGGCGGCCCTGGGCACCGAGGTTAAGGTGCCCACGCTGGACGGTAACGCCAAGCTCAAGATTCCCGCGGGCAGCCAGACCGGGGAGGTCTTTAAGCTTAGAGGAAAGGGCGTTGCCCACCTGCGGGGTGGGGGGCACGGCGACCTGCTGGTGACGCTTTTCGTAGCCACACCCGATTCGCTGAGCGCCAAGCAGAAACAACTGCTAATAGAGCTTGATGAGAGCTTAAGTTCGAACAACATGCCCAAGCCCAAGAAGTGGCGGGGGTTTCCCAAGCCGGGATACTAGAGAGCCTTAGTGGCGGAACAGCGAGAACAGCCGCCAGCGCCGACCCATCAGCTCGTGCCTGGCCTCGGCTTCCATCAGCTCCAGTGACGCCTTGCGGGGGTCGAGCCCCTGGTAGAGCACCTTGTAGATCTTATCGGTGATGGGCATCTCCAGCTCAAACTGCTTAGCCAGCTTGTGGGCGACGACGGTGGTGCCTACCCCCTCAGCCACACCGCTCATAGATTTGAGTATATCCTCCAGCGAGTGTCCCTTGGTCAGTTCCACGCCGACGTAGTGGTTGCGGCTTAAGGGGCTGGAACAGGTGGTGATGAGGTCGCCTAAGCCCGTCAGCCCGGAAAAGGTGAGGGGATTGGCGCCCAGGGTAACGCCCAGCGCCGTCATCTCGGTAAGCCCCCGGGTGATTAGCGCCGCCTTGGCGTTGTCGCCGTAGTCCAGGCCGTCGGCGATGCCCGCGCCTAAAGCGATGATGTTCTTGAGCGCGCCGCCCAGCTCGACGCCGATGACATCGCTGTTGGTGTAGAGACAAATACTGGGGGTGTTGAGCAGCTTTTGCACCTTCCTGGCGATAAGCTCGTTCCAAGCCGCCACCACCGCCACCGCGGGTAAGCCCTGAAGAATCTCGGCGGAAAGATTGGGGCCGGAGTGGACGCAGATATTGGGCCAGAAGCTGGGGCTTATCTCGTCGGCGATGACCTGGGACATCCGCTTGTTACTGTCAATCTCCAGACCCTTAGCGGCGCTCACCACCAGCATCGAGCTCTTGAGGTGGCCGGAGACGGCTTTTATGTTGTCGCGCATCCTCTGGGAGGGGACGGCTAGAATAACGGCGTCGGCGTCGTCCAGTACCTCGGGCAGCGAGGTCATAATGGAGAGCTTGGGGGGAAGGTCAATACCGGAGAGGGCGTCGGCGTGATGCTGGCCGTTTTGCAGATGGAAGCGTTCCTGCTCGGTGCGCGCCCAGAGCCTGACTTCTAGCTCGTTACGCGCCAGTACCACCCCCAGGGTCACCCCCCAGGTGGTGGTACCTATTATGGCAACCCCGGCCATGCCCTATTTTGCCCCCTTGGCGGCGCCGGGGGGGGAGTTCACCTCAGCCTTATCGCCGAACTTGCGCTCCTTGCCCGTTACCAGGCGGCGGATATTATCGCGGTGCATGACAAAGATTACCACCGCGCCCACCAGGGCGTAGAAAAGATATTCTACGGGGAAGTTGTTGAGAATGGTCAGCGGCACCAGTATGGCGTAGCTGCCCACCGCCCCGGCCAGAGAGCCCAGCGAGACGAAGCGGGTAAGCCCCGCGCCGATAATGAGAACCTCGCCGCCGAAGAGCGCCGCCACCGGACAGAGGGCGACCAGCCCGCCGAAGAAGGTGGCCACGCCCCGGCCCCCCTTGAACTTAAGGAAGGGCGACCAGATGTGGCCGGCTACCGCCGCCAGTGCCGCCAGTACCTGGGCGCTGGTCAGCAACCACCAGAGACTCGAGTCGCCGACGAGAAGGTAGTCGCCCCTGACAATAAGGCCAGCAACAACCACCGCCAGCGCCCCCTTGCATATATCCAGGGCGGCGACGATAATGCCCCACTTGCGGCCCGCCGTGCGGTAGACGTTGGCTGCCCCCGTCTTGCCGCTGCCCTTCGTCCGCACGTCCACCTTAGCTTGCCGCCTGCTCAGGAGGTAACCAATGGGGATGGATCCCAGCAGGTAGCCGATGACGGCTACCGATACCAGCTTAATGATTATTATCGATGTCACTGCTCACCTCGAGTCTTGAAGACGAAGCGTAAGGGTGTGCCGGCGAAGCCGAAGGCCTGGCGCAGCCTGTTCTCCAGATAGTGCTGGTAGGAGAAGTGGATGAGGGAGGGGTCGTTGACGAAGAAGACGAAGGTAGGCGGGTTGACCTCGGCCTGGGTGGCGTAGAGAATCTTGAGCTGCTTCTTACCCCTGCGGGGCAGGTTGTGCGCCGCCACCGCCTGCTGCACCACGTTGTTGACCTCGGTGGTGGGGATTCTTTTCTGCCTCTCCTCATAGACTTCAAACGCCTGGGGCATAACCCTATCCACACCCTGGCCGAACTTGGCCGAGGTGTAGACCAGGGGCGCATAGCTCATGAACTTTAGCTTCTTCCTTATATATTTATTAGTTTCCGCCATATCTTGGTTTACCGCCAGATCCCATTTATTGACGACCAGTATAACCCCCTTAGCCGCCTGCTGAATATAACCAGCAATGTGCTCGTCCTGAGAGGTTAATAGCTCGGTGGCGTCGAGGACGAGTAGCACCACATCGGCTTCATCAATAGCCCTTAGGGCCCTGATTACGCTGTAACGCTCTACTCCCCTGCCCCACCGACCTCGCCGCCTGATTCCAGCGGTATCAATAACTATCACATTTTGACCCCCAAAGTCAAGTAGGGTATTGATGGCATCGTGGGTGGTTCCGGGGGTCTTATCGACGATAGCCCGCTCTTCACCGAGGAGGCTGTTTAAGAGCGTCGATTTACCCACATTGGGCCTGCCCACGATGGCCAGTTTCATAATCTCAGCGTCTATTTCGGGCTCCTGGGGGACGGGGAGGAGGGGGGCAATCCTATCCAAAAGCTCGGCGGTGCCACGCCCGTGATAGGCGGAGATAGCCAGCGGTTCGCCCAGACCCATCTCATAGAACTCGACGGCCTGGCCTTCCCTTTTGGGGTTATCGGACTTGTTGGCCGCCAGGACTATGGGCTTATCTGAACGGCGCAGCATGTCGGCAATCTCCAGGTCGGCGGGCACGACACCGTCTTCGATATCGACCAGGACGACAATGACGTCGGCTTCGGCGATGGCGGCTTCAACCTGCTCCTTGACGCCCAAAGATATAGCCGAGCTGGGCTGCACCTCCAGGCCGCCGGTATCGACCAGGGTGAAGCCTTTATCCTGCCAGCTGATATCGGCAAAGACGCGGTCACGCGTCGTGCCGGGCATATCGGCCACGATGGCGATTCTCTTGCCCGCCAGGCGGTTTAGGAGCGTGGACTTGCCCACGTTCTGCCGCCCGACGATAGCTACGATTGGTTTTGGCATTTTTTAGAAACTCCGCAATGCGCCAATAGCTCCGCCTCTCTTTCACTAAAGGGAGAAAGAGGACTGCCTCCTCCTACTCGCGGGGTTGCGGGGCGGGGGGCTTTGTCCCGGGAAGCGTTTTGGCGAACTTGACGCTGGGGGGCTCAATCTCGGTTCTAGCCACCCGCCTCAGCTCGGCGATATTATCCCGGAAGTTCTGAACGAAGGCGTTGTATTCTTCCACCAGCCTATTGTACTGGTCGATAAGCTCCGGGGACAGCTCCATGCTCGTGGCCACCTCGTAAAACTGCTCCATGAATTCGTTGTAGTGGCTGTTTATCAGCCAGAGCTCGCTCTGGTAGGTGCGCAGGTAGAGGAAAAAGTGCCGTGTCCTGATATCGCTTTCAACGCGGTCGGTGAAGCTGTCGCACCAGGTATTAAAGATGCGCTGCGCCACCTCGGTCTCCCGCGCCCAGCCCCAGACCCGGGCGTTATCGCTGGTGAGGAGGCTGCGGATAATGGTGAAAATGGAAAGCGAGGAATCGCCGGTGAAGCGGCGGTTAAAGTAGCCCGCCAGCTGCTTGAGCCGCATCGAGGCGCGCTCCACCGCCTTCTCCCGGGCGGTAGTTACCGCCACCACCAGGCCGATAATAAGAAGCACCACCAGCACCGTCGCCAGGAGCCAGAGCGGCCATTCGTAGTAACGGCCGATAAGCGCCAGGGCGGTGATTAGAACCGGGCACCAGCCCCACCTTACTATTGTCGATAGTACGTACATAGCTACCCCCTTTACCCCTAACGATAGTAGCCCGCCAGCGGAATCTCCAGGCCGCCCAGTATCGCCGCCAGCAGCGCCTTCTGGGCGTGCAGGCGGTTTTCCGCCTGCTCGAAGGCCACCGAGCGTGCGCCGTCAATAACCTCGTCGGTTACTTCCTCGCCGCGGTGGGCGGGCAGGTCGTGCATGAATATGGCGTCCGGCTTAGCTAAAGAGAACAACCCCATATCCACCTGGTAGTTGGCGAACGCCTTACGCCGCTCTTTGGCCTCCTCCTCCTGGCCCATGCTGGCCCAGACATCGGTATAGACGATATCAGCCCCCTCCACCGCCAGCCGCGGCTCCTCGGTGCAGACTACGTCGGCATTATGGCTGCGGGCCAGGGTCAGCGTTTCCTGGTCAATAGTGTATCCGGAGGGAGAGGCGATGCGAAATTTCATCCCGCTGAGCGAAGCCGCCAGCATCAGGCTGCGCGCCGTGTTGTTGCCGTCGCCGACAAAAGCCAGCGTCAGGCCCCCTAGCTCGCCCTTTTTCTCGGTGATGGTGAGCAGGTCGGCCAGGGCCTGGCAGGGGTGTTCCCAGTCGGAGAGGGCGTTTATCACCGGCACCGCCGAGTATTCCGCCAGCACCTCTAAAGTTTGGTGGGCAAAGGTGCGGGCGGCGATGGCATCCACATAGCGGCTGAGCACGCGTGCCACGTCGGGCACCGATTCCCGCCCCCCCAGCCCCACCTCGGCCGGAGAGAGGTAAATCGTTTCCCCGCCCAGCTGGCGCATGGCCAGCTCAAAGCTGACCCTGGTCCGGAGCGAGGGCTTTTCGAACATTATCGCCAGCGACTTGCCCTTGAGCATGTCGAGCCAGCTCTGCGATTTCAGGCTGATGGCGTCGGCGATGAGAAGGCGGATGTCCTCGGCCTCAAGGTCGGCTATGGATAGCAGGTCTTTTCCCTTCATGAACTCAAGTATATCACGAAAAAGGAAATATTCAATAATGATTTCAGGCGTAGTTATTATTGCCCGCTCCACCCTGTTTTATCTATTCCCACTCCACCTTATCTCGCGCACGTTGTTTTGTCCCACCCTGCCCACCCAACAGAAGTCTTTCAAAAGGGGGCTTCGCCCCCTTTCAAACCCCAAAAAACTGGGTCGTTCCTCAGGGGTGTGGGGTGGACAAATAAGGGGCTAATAGGGGTCTAACCCCTGTAGGGTGGGTATTGGGTGGGAATACATTACGTACGCACAACGAGGCAGGGTGGGCGGGGAAAAACCTGCGGGGAGGCTTGACACCTCAACTATGACCGCCTAACATGCCCTCAGGAGGTGGGAGATATGACCAAAACGGAAAAATTCACCATCGACGGTGATAAACTGGTCGAGAAGGTCAAGCAGCTCATCCACGAAGGCAACATCAGGAGGGTGCGCATTATTCACGATAAACGGACGGTGCTTGAGATACCGTTATCGGTAGGAGCGCCCGCGGCCGCTGTGACCATCCTGGTGGCACCTTTGCTGGCGGCGCTGGGGGCCTTCGCCGCCCTGGTCACCGAGTGCACCATCGAGGTGGAGAAGATAGAGGAAACTGAATAAAGGGGAGGTGAAGAATGAAGCTAAGCGCTCGCAACATGCTCAAAGGGAAGGTAAAGGAGGTCAAGCCCGGGGCAATTAACACCGAGGTGACGTTGGCGCTGGCGGGGGGTAACGAGATAGTATCGGTCATCACCAAGGCCTCCGCCGAGAGGCTGGGGCTTAGCCCGGGCAAAGAGGCCTACGCCGTCATCAAGGCATCCAACGTGATGATTGCCGTTGACTAAAACCCCTACGCTTCTTTCATTATCCACTCGGTCTGCTATAATTAGGCTATGGATAAGCCGCTGCTGGTATTGTTCGACGGCAACGCCCTACTCCACCGCGCCTTCCACGCTTTGCCCCCGCTGACGCTAAGAAAGAGCGGCGAGATGGTCGGGGCTGTCTACGGCTTCGCCCAGATGCTGCTCAAGGTAATCAACGAATTAAAGCCCAGCCACTACGCCATCGCCTTCGACATGAAAGGGCCCACCTTCCGCCACAAGCTCTTCGACCAGTACAAGATACACCGCCCCGAGACCCCCCAGGAGCTGGTGGGGCAGCTGGGGCGGGTGAGGGAGCTGGTGGAGGCCTTTAACATCCCCATCTTCGAGATGGAGGGCTATGAAGCCGACGACCTGCTGGGCACGTTGAGTAATCAGGCCAGCGGCAAAGACATCGAGACTATAATCGTCACCGGCGACGCCGACGCCATGCAACTGGTCTCACCCAAGGTGAAGGTGCTCTACCCCAAACCGAGAAGGGCCTTCAGCGACACCATGCTCTTCGACGAAGCGGCGGTCAAAGAGAAGTACGGCGTAAATCCGGAGCAGATCGCCGACCTCAAGGGGCTGGCGGGCGACCCCTCGGATAATATACCGGGGGTTGCCGGAATCGGCGCCAAGACGGCGGAAAAGCTCATCGGGCAGTTCGGCTCCGTCGAGGGAATCTACGAGAACATAGATAAGGTGGA
>CAYNFV010000012.1:8444-20698 GCA_964396645.1 uncultured Dehalococcoidales bacterium | reverse complement strand
CCTCCTTTCTTTCAGTTTTATATGCATATAGCTGCTCCAAAGCAAGGGCAAGGCTGATGCCAAGCCATCGCCTTGAGTTGCGTTAGCTATACAGCTATTTTGCCTACAGCTTCTGGCTATAGGCTCATTCGCTCCGCTACCGGCAAAGTGCCAGTAGCGAACTGCTACTTACTAAGACCAGTGCTATTTCAGCCTCAGATGGCTGCTTTATTATGACTTTCCGTAACCAGGCAGCTCTGGGTCGGGTGCCGGCGGATTGCCGACGTTCTGCTGAGCGAAGAGGGTCTCGGTGAGGGTCAGGCAGTCGCCCTGCGCCCAGTTGGTAACACTGCCGTCCAGGTGGAAGCTCTGCACGAGGTACATATCCTCGCCGGCAGCCAGCGTGCCTAGATAGATGTAGGCGCCAGCCACGCCGGCAGTCGCAGGAGGTGTGAAGCTGCTACCTGCAGCGTTGGCAGTAATCAGAAAGCCATTGGACTCCTCAATAATCCATGCGTCGGCGCCGGCAGCAGGAACTATTACATCACCATTGACATCGATAGGGTCAGTGCCGGTTGTCCACATGTCGAAGTGGATGTACTCGTTGATGTTGCATTGCTCGGTGCCACCCTGTTCTTCATCCTCAGGCTCGGTGAGAGTACCGCCATTTGTGTCCGTCACCTCAATTTTCTTCCAGATGTCAAAGTCGTTCGTGCCGGCATTGGTGAGGTGAACCACCAGATAGCCGGTCTCGCACGGCTTCATGTCGTTCACATCGGCGTTATAGATCAATGCGCCACCACCAGTCACCTCCAGGTCGATGGTGCCGGCAGTGAAGGTGTCAACGGTGATGGTTTCGGTATCGGTGAAGTAAGCCAGGGTGCCGCCGACAACCAAGCCGATTATGAGCATTGCTGCAATTGTCAAACCAAGTATCTTTTTCACGTTTTTACTCCTTTCAATACTTGTTGGTCCCCTTTAAGGGTCCCTATTAGTCCCATCGGTCTTTTGTTCTAGGCATCACCTCCTTTTTCTGAACTACTTCTTCCGGCTCCGAACGTCGCCGTATCTCTTTGAATATGTCCCAGATAAGAAATGCCACCAGCGCTGCGGCGGGTAGAATTATCACCAGGAACCAGCCCAGCCTGGTACGGACGAAGTCGGCTAGATAGCCTATGTAGGGAATCTTGAACAGATAAACGCCTTGAACATCAGAAATGGTAACCGGCCACGGGTCGGGGTCTTCCGTAGCGTCACCCTTGGTTATCAGGGTTTCGTCTTCAACCGAGAGCACCCGGTGGGTGATAAGCTCTTCCCCGCGCTGATAGGTTACGATAGTACCCTCTTGGACCTCCCCGCCCATGGGGCCGGTGATTATCATATCCCCCATGTTGATGGCGGGTTTCATGCTCTCACTTCTCACCAGGCGTATATCGTAGTCGGGTGAGAGGTAAAGGAAGAGGAAACCAGAGATGATAATGGCTAGCACTACCGTGACTAGCCACATAAAAATTTTCATTTTTACAACACTAGGTCATTAGTAATAGGTAAATCGTACTTTAACTAGCTTACGACTGTCAAGAGCACTAATCCTGACATAAACCCACCTTACCCACCATGCGCGCTGGTCAATCGTCATAAAAAGTACTATACACCCTATGACTAGTGTCATCCCTCTAGAGTAATCCTACTACCGTCATCCTACTAAATAACCCTCAATTCCAAGACGATATAGCTATTCATACGGAGTTGAGACTATGCGACTATACTTATAAATGAAGATACTACGCATAATACTACCTGGAGTTATCATCATCGCCTTTCTCACCGTCATGGTGAGGGTGGCTGGGGATAATGCTATGGCCGCCATCGCCGCCATCCCGGTACCGAAAATGCCAGCCGAGAATACCTCCCTCAACAGCGTGGACATGGCCGAAGCGGGGCTTGAAGGCAACGCCATCGTTGCTCCCTTTGAGCCGTTTGTCCCTAACGACCCTTACGTTGAAAAGCAGTGGGCCTTGACCCATATCCAGATTGGTGAATTGTGGCAGACCACCACCAGCGGCTCGGAGATATTGGTGGCCATCCTGGATACCGGTATCGATAAGAGCCACGAGGACCTTAACGGCAAGGTGGTGGCGGAGGTTAATCTCACCAGCAGCCCTGTTGCCGATGACGTTTACGGGCACGGCACCCACGTCGCGGGCATTATCGCCGCTTACGGTGACAATGGCCTGGGCGTTATCGGCATCGCCCCGCAGAGCTGGCTGTTGAATGTTAAGGTGGCTGGGGATGATGGGCGTTGCCAGGCATCGGCGGTAGCCCAGGGTATTATCTGGGCGGTGGATAACGGGGCGTTGGTTATTAATGTAAGCATTGAGATCAAGGAGCCTTCGGTGGAGCTGGAAGCGGCGGTCAACTATGCCTGGGAGCACGGGGCTGTCATTATCGCCGCCGCCGGTAACGAAGGCAGCCAGACGCCGGTTTACCCCGCTTATTACGAGCACGTTATCGCCGTGGCGGCTACCGAGCCAGATGACACCCTGGCCTTGCTTTCCAACTACGGCGAGTGGGTGGATATGGCGGCCCCCGGCTTCGATATCTACTCGACTATGCCCGGTAACGACTACGGTTATAAGACGGGGACTTCCTTCGCTACCGCCTACGTCAGCGGCCTGGCGGCAATCCTCTTTGATACGCTGACCGATACTAACGGCAATGGCTACCTGAACGATGAGGTCCAGGCGGCGCTGGAGAACGGTTGCCAGCAGGTCAACGGTTTTGAGGTGGGCTACGGGCGGATAGACGCTGCCAGCATAGCGGCGTTTGTTATCTCCCCGAAAAGCTAAAACAATAGCCCCGGCTCTTCCCGAATATTAATAGGGCATCAATGCCTTTAGCGGTTGTTTTTGGCGTTGGTGCCCTTTCTTGGATGGCGATGGTTATAGCTGGGAGATAGGTAAAGTTAAGTTAAGTTATCTTGACATCCACCTTTTATCCTATTTATTATGTTAGCATTGTTTCGGGGTGGGGATGCCGCAGGCAAGATTTAGAGGATTTGAGGTAAGTGAATGCCAGCAGCCTTGTTTGTAACGCTGAATGTTGTTGACGCTTTCTTGACTAAAACGGCTATATCGGTGGGGGCGGTGGAATTTAATCCTATAATGGCAGCTGTCGGCAGCAGTATGCTGGCCAAGGGTGGCATAGCTTTAGCCGTGGCTTTTCTCCTTTATTACTTCCGACAGCAGAGGGCGTTGTGGCTGCTGAACATTGTCCTCTTCGGCGTCGTTTTGTGGAACCTATCCATCTGCTTTATCATGCACAGTATCCCGTCCGATTACACGCTGTTTGGCCTTCACTTCTTCGGTTGAATCCAGCTTCACTCCAGACTGTCAATCATCTCCTGCAGCTCCTGCCGGCTGGTCATGTCGGCGACGGTGTTCAGAAAGTCCTTGAGGGAGTCTATTTGCCCTCTCAGCTTTTTGAGCTCAAAGCCGATAGGGCTGACCGAGGTAGGCTCGTCGGCATAAGCCCCGTGGAAGGCGAAGTAGGCCTGGTTCAGCCTCCTTATATAATAGCCCATCGAGAGCAGGTATTGGCGCTTCTCTTCCATAAACTCCTCGGCCAGTTCGATTTCCCCCTCGGCTAGATATTCGTCGACGGCGAGCCTTATCTCCCGCATCTCCTTATTGAAATCGAAGCCGCCATCGGTGGGGGGTGGGGGGCTTTCGGCGTATTCGGGGTAGTATTTGGCCAGGACGAGAGCGCCGATTTCGGCGCTGACAATGCCCGCCAGCGTTTCGTTCATGGTGGCGATTTCATAGTCCCGGTATATGCCGGTCAGGTCAAGCACGTAGCGAAAACCGAGGGGCTTGAGCGCCAGGTACTGGTGAAGCCACTCCTCGGCGGCGGCTTCGATGGTAAAGTGCAGGCTGGCATCATCGAGGACGAGGGTGGGATAGAGCGCCCCCGCCCCGCCCAGCGTCACCACCAGCGAGGAGACACCCAGTGCGTCGGCTTTAGCTTCGATGCCCTCAATCTCCTCGAGGGTGAGGTTGCCGCGCAGGGCGATCTCCCGCATGCTCTCTATCCTGTCGCGGGGGGAAATGACCAGCAGGTAGGGCAGCTTGCTCATGATGAAGTTGACCGGCGGGAAGGTGAGCTCTAAGCCGATGCCTCCGTCCCAGGGGTTGAAGATGCCCTGCTCGTTTAAGATGTCCTCTATCTGGGCGGCGATTATCTGCTCCACGCTGCTGACCAGGGCTAGGCGCTGCTCCTCAAGCTTCTCCAGCTCGGCTTCGAGCACGGCGGTGTCGCCGGTATCATCAAAGTCAATCTGCCACTCCAGCACGTTTATCCGCCCGACCAGCTCGAAATAGTCCAGCACCGTTTCTGTCGGGCTTTCCAGGTCTTCGCCAGTGAGCCATTGCCTGGTCTCGTAGGCAAAAGCCCGGAACTCCCACTTGACGAAGTTGAAGCGGTAGGGCTTGACGATGTCATTGAGGTTCTTATCGAATTCGGAGATGGCACAGCCGCCGCCGAGCAGGCATATTACCAGCAGTATAATAATCAGTTTCAGCTTCAAGGCATCCTCCAATCGCTCTCTAAATTCTCCGTGCGCGGCTCTAGCCTTCAATGCTATAATAACCCTAATTATACCCCGATGTTAAGTTTTTAGAGAAGATGAAAGATTATTACAAAATTCTGGGCGTGCCCGAGAACGCCAGTCAGGCGGAGATAAAAAAGGCTTTTCGCAAGCTCGCCTTCCAGCACCACCCCGATACCAACCCCGGCAATGAGCATGAAGCTGCCGAACGCTTCAAGGAGATAAACGAGGCTTACGGCGTGCTCGGCGACGAGAACCGGAGGCGGCAGTACGACCTCGCCCGCCAGGGGCGGTTCGCCGGCGCCTATTCCCAGCAGGATATCTTCCGCCAGACATTCTCCAACCGCGCCATGTACGAGGAGCTGAGCCGAATGTTTGCTAAGGCCGGGCTCAGGTTTGACGCCGACTTCCTTAATAATATGTTCTTCGGGGGGAGGGGTTTCGTCTATCAATCCCGTCCCTACAATACCACCGTCTCCACCTACAAGCCGAGCTGGCTGGAGAGACAGCTCACCAAGGCGGCGGCTAAGATGAGCCTCTTCGCCCTTAAACGGCTCTTCGGCGTCGAGCCTCCGGTGGTGCTCGACAGGCACATCGAGCTTGAGATTACGTGGCAGGAGGCGGAGGGGGGAGGCGAAAAAGAGGTCACCTATAAGCGGAACGGGCGTAAGAAGAAGCTGGCGGTCAAGATTCCGGCGGGCATCAGGTCGGGGACTAAAATCAGGCTCAAGGGTATGGGTAACAAGAAGGGCAAGAGGTCGGGTGACCTCTACATCCACGTGAGAATCAAAAACTAGGGCTCTTCCTGACGATGTATTGACAATTTAAGCATTCAGTGCCAAAATGTGTAGTAATACTATATACTATACGGCAGCAAGGCAGTTCCATGAAGAGACAGTATGTCGAACAGTTGAAGAAGGGCATCACCGAGACGGCACTCCTCTATTTAATCAACGAAGTGCAGACCTATGGCTATAACATCATCAAGGAACTGGAGAAAAGGACTACGGGCTATCTCAAGCTCAAGGGGGGCACCATATATCCCGCCCTCCAGCGCCTGGAAGTCAAGGGACTGGTGGAGAGCTGGCGGCAGTTGACTACCAAGCGTCGTTCCCGGAGATACTACAGGATAACCGACGAGGGACGGGAGTTCCTGGCCAAGAGACTGGCGGAGTGGCAGGATTTTTCCCGGGTTGTCAGTGCGCTTATGGGCATAGGCGATAGTGCTAAAGCCGCATCCGCGGATGCGGCTTAATATTTATCCCACCGAAATTCTCTGGAGGTGACAGCCATGGCTAAGGTTGGTGTTGTTGCTGATACGGCGGCTTCTATCCCCGAAGACATGATTCAGAAATACGGGATTGTCATGGTTCCCCTGATAACTGTTTTCGAAGATAATAGCTACCGGGACGGAATAGACCTGAAAGAGGCGTCGCAGCTTTTCGACCTGGTCTATAAAGCGGATAAGTTCCCCAGCTCCTCGGCGCCGCCGCCGTCCGATTACCTCGATTCCTTTCGTAAGCTGGCTCAGGAGAAGGTGGAGGGTATTCTCTGCGTAACGATATCATCGGGTTTAAGCGCCTGCTTTGACGTCGCCACTCAGGCCAAGGAGATGGCCGAAAAAGAGCTGCCCGGTGTCAAGGTAGAGGTGTTAGATTCCAGGACGACGGTGGGCGGTTTCGGCATGATAGTGCTGGCGGCGGCCCGAGCCGCCGCCGAGGGTAAGGACCTGGCTCAGGTCGTCAAAGCCGCCAGCGAGGTTAAGGACAAGTTGAGCTGTATTCTCCTCTTCGAAACGCTTTCCTACCTGGCTAAGAGCGGGCGTATTGGCCGGGCCAATGCTTTGATGGGTACTATACTGAGCATAAAGCCTATTGCCGAGGTGCCGCCCTCGACGGGTATTGTGGAACCGGTGACCCGGGTCAGGACGCGGCCCAAGGCGCTAAAGTACCTTTTGGAGATAGTCCGACGCCGCTCGAAGCCCGGTGACAAGATTCATTTCCTGGTGGAGCACACCGTTACGGCGGAAGAAGCCGAGAAGCTGATCGAAATGCTCAACGAGGAATTCGATTGCGCCGAGGTGCTCAGCTGTGACACCCAGCCCGTGGCGGCGTTGAAGATAGGCCCCAAGAGTATCGGGCTGAGCTTCTATAGCGATAGCGCCGCCTGAATCTATCCCGAAATACGTTGGAGGTAGTCCATGATTAAGGTTGGCGTGGTTGTCGACAGCGGGGTTAGTATTCCTGAGGAACTAATAAATGAATACGGCATTGAAGTAGTGCCTCTGGTTACCGTGTTTGGCGACAAAATCTACCGTGACGGAATAGATTTAAAAACACCCAGCGAACTCTTCGACTTAATCAAAAAATCGGATAAGTTTCCCACCACATCAGCCCCATCTCCAACCGACTATCTGGAGAGCTATCGCCGCCTGAGCCAGAGGGCAGACAGCATTTTTTACGTTTCTATGTCATCGAAGTTGAGCGTGAGTTTTAACTCGGCGACCATGGCTAAGGAAATGGCCGAAAATGAGCTGCCTGATGTTAAGATAGAAGTGTTTGACTCAATGACCACGGTGGGGGCGGCGGGGTTTGTGGCCCTGGCGGCGGCTCGAGCCGGGGCTTCGGGTAAGGGTATGGCTCAGGTAGTTAAACTGGCTAAAGAGGTAAGGTCAAAAGTTACCATGATCTTTATCATGGATACCCTTTCCTACCTGGCCAAAAGCGGTCGCATTGGCAAGGCAGCCGCCTTAATGGGCAATGTGTTGAGTATAAAGCCCATTGTTGAAATCCCAACCTCCAGCGGGCGTGTGGAGCCGTTAACCAGGGTCAGGACTAAACCAAAAGCGGTAAAGCAGCTATTGGAGATAGTGGAACAGAGGGTGGGGACAGAAAAGCCGGTGCATATTATGGTTGAGCATACCGCTGTTCCCGAGGAGGCAGAAAGACTCAAGGAAACAGTTGCCCAACGGTTTAACTGTGCTGAGCTTCTCTTATGCGAGTTTAACCCTACCGGGGCGGTAACTATCGGGCCGGGTAACCTGGGCTTAAGCTTCTACCGCGATTAGCCTATATCAGCTTCGTTATTGTCAGCGTCGAGCAAGAGAAATTTTGTCTCACCGCCGCAGAACTCCTTGACTAAATCAGCCAGCTCTTCGGTTATGGCGCCGGCTTCGCCCTTGGCCACCGGGGGCAGGCAGTCCACGTTTATAGCCACATCAGTCGTCTCCGGCAGGAGCTTGGTATGGTCACCCTGCCGCCAGTTCCAGCGCCGACACATCACCCGGCTGTTATCGACATAGATTACCTCGCCCGCGGGCGGGTACTCCACTGTATCCGAGTTCAACGGGGTGAAGGGCTCGTCGCCCTTGGCTATGGTGAGGTGAAGGTCACCGTCGACCAGCTTCAGGTCGTCGCCGCCGCTGGGCACCATGTGTTTCAAAGAGAAATAGTTGAACAGCGCCACCAGCGTATTAATATAGGGTAGCTGGTCGCCCCGCCGCGCCCGCCGCGCCAGCGATTCGATGGAGCAGTAGAACTTGTTGGGGTTGGTGCCAAAATCAGAATAGGCCTGCCGCCAGTTGGCGATGCGGGGGTGGGTCTTAATCGCTTGAAGTGACTCGTCCTGAGTCGCCTTTGTTACCAACTCGCTCAACATCTCAATCAGCTTTTGTTTTTCGCCGTGGTTATCAACCCCTCGGGCGATGACCACCCCCCGAACATAGCCGGGGAACTTGGCAAAAACTTCCCTGGATACGATATCCTTCATCTCTTACCTCCTACATTCTGGCGGTAGCCCGGGCCAATTCCCAGGAGTATTCGTAGAGGTGCAGGCCCTTGCTCAAGGCTAAAATCTCGCCGTCCTCAACGCCAATCTCCCCCGCCATATATTCCTTTAAAAGCTGGATGGCGGCCAGGTTCGAGGGGAAGCCCGCCCAGAGGTCCCACGACCTGAAATAGACGACGAACTTGAGCTTGTTATCTCGGATTCTGGTATCTATGGCTCTCAGGCAGGGCGGGTCGTCCAGCGTAATGGACTCCTTGCTGCCCACGGCCATGAAGGCCTGGTTGGTGTCGTAGCCGTCTTTCTTGTACATCTCGATGACCCGGGGTATCTGCTCCTCCAGATACTGCCCGTAGGTGTACTGCTCACCCTTCCTTTTATGGGCGGTCATCAGGTAGGGCAGGTATTCTTCGA
Organism: uncultured Dehalococcoidales bacterium; assembly: GCA_964396645.1. Taxonomy (GTDB): domain Bacteria; phylum Chloroflexota; class Dehalococcoidia; order Dehalococcoidales; family BS750m-G39; genus E44-bin88. The sequence goes on along the minus strand of CAYNFV010000012.1, from coordinate 11,916 downwards.
TGTATTCCATGGAGGTGGGTGGGGGCACGCCCTGGGGAGTGGAGGGGACGAGGGGCCGGGTAGAAGGGTTCATAATCTGGACGGCGACGAAATCTAATTCCTTGCGGCGCTGACCCTTGTAGCTGCCTCGGTCAACCTTGTAGTCATAGCCCTCGGTCAGCGTCTTTCGCAGGCAGAGAAACCAGGCTTCGGAGAGGTCCCTGGCTTCGATTTGCGTAATCTTCAAATTGCGTCCTTCCTTATATCTCTAAACTCCTAAATTATTCCTTTAAGCGAGCTACTCTTTCATTACCTGAAATATCAGTGACAACAATGTTTATGTAGCAATGATTGCCGGCATAGCCGAAATGTCTAGTTACGACCTTATAGGACTTCGGCTCACCCCCGCTGGTTAGGGTAACGCTATCTCCTACGTTTGGAATAGGTACGGTTTTGCCATCGGGTGCTAGGATTTCCTCATCATTCAGTGCCTGGTCCATCGGTCTCAAGTCGTCCTTGCCTTTGTATTGAAATTGAATTATGTATTCCACTGTATACCTCCTTTACCCTTCCAGCTATCTAGTATTTTCTAGGTTAACTATAAAGCCCGCGTAAACTCGGGGCGGAGACGGGACATGTCTTTTGACTCTAAAACCTCGTCAATTAGCTTGAGCATCGCCGCCTTCTGCTGGGGTAACCTGGCCTTGATGGGCAAATAATTCGAAGCATGGTTGGCGGTGAAGAAGCAGTCGGTGAATTCGGCGTTCTCTATTATCATCTTGAGCTCGGCCAGGGACTGAAAAGGGGTGATGAGCTTGAACCGGCCTGCTTCCCAGTCCTGGTGGAGGGGGGTACCGGGGACGAGCATGACGGTCAGGGCGCCGGCGAAATCGGGGTCGATATCGGTTAGTATTTTAGCGGTACCTAGGGCGTGTTTCTGGCTGCCCTCAGGTCCTCCCAGCCCCAGTATCACCGTAACCGAGAGAGTAATCCCCGCTTGCTTTATCTTCCTGCCCGCCTCCACTATCTGGTCGTAGGTTGCCCCCTTGTTAATCTTTTTGAGCAGCTCTTCGTCTCCGGTCTCCACGCCCAGATAGGCAATCTTGAGCCCGAGCTTATGCAGCTCCTTGAGCTCGTCAACGCTCTTTATCAGGGCGGCCTGGGGGGTGGTGTAGGAGCCGATTCTTTCCAGGTTGGGGAACTTCTCCTTGAGGTATTTCAATACCTTAACCAGTAGTCGCTGGGGGGCGATAAGAGCATCGCCGTTCTCCAGGAATACCCGCCGCAGGCTCCAGCTGTAGTTTTTAGCCGCCCTGTCGATATCCCGCTTGATATCCTCCAGGGGCCTGATGCGGAACTTGATATCGGTGTAGGTGCCACAGAAGGTGCACTTGTTGTGGGAGCAGCCGATGGTTACCGGCAGCAGCAGGCTGTTGGCTTCGCTGGGGGGTCTTACTATGACTTGTTCGTATGTCATCTAAAGACTTACCTTCGGTTCTTCTTGAAGATAGCCAGGAACCTGTCCTCGTATTCCTCGAATAGCCCCCAGCGGTCGAGCTCGTTCTTCAGCTCGCCGGGCTCCAGGTCGCCATCCTTGACCATCTTGAAGAGCTCTTCAATCCTGACCCTGGCGTCGGCGGGGACGCCCCTGGCGTCCATGTCTAAAAGTCCTCTGGTTTCCATCTGCATCAGGTTGTCGGGCAGGGAACTGCGGGTCATTTCGTAGATAAACTTCATCAGCGAAACGTCCCAGAGCTCGTCCTGCCCTCTAATGATAGAGGCCAGCGGGTCGCCGCGCTTGTCAATCTCGCGGTTGAGCTTGTCCACCACGGCCAGCAGGTTATCAGAGACGATGTTGAGCCCCTTTGGCTCGTTCTTGTAGCTGTAGAAGAGCCCCGGAGCGTGAGAGCCGTAAGCCCTGATGAGGCTGTCCAGATACCTCTTCGCCTCCGGGCTGAAGCCTTCCAGGTGGGAGAGGTAGAGGGGGGTGACAATCTTGGGCCTCTCGGCGATGACCCGGCCTTCCCTGATTACGGTCTCGGCGGCGCTCTTGACCAGCTCGGAGTAGGCCGGCTCGGTGACCAGGTAATAATATACATTGGTCGTACCGAAGGTGGCCAGGCTCCGTTTGGGCGGCCTTAAGACTTCGGTATTTTTGACCGCTTCCCTGATTCTTTCGTCATCAATGTCCATCGGTATTCCCTAAGCTATCGCCGCCAGCTCCTGCTTGTATTCATTGAGCAGGCTGATGTATTGCGAATCAAGCTGTATCTTCAGCTGCCGCCACTCCTCCTGGAACTGGGGCTGGTTTTCGATGTCTATCTTCACGCCCGACACCGTGCCCAGCTGCTGCTTGACCGCCTCCTGGACCTTGGCGCCGAACTCGGCCTTGAGCTGCTCGTAGGCCTGCTGCCGCTGCGGCTCGCCCTGCTCGACGTAGTGGTTGAAGATGTTCCTTATCTTGCTGAAGACGTTTTCCACGGCCACCTCGTCCTTCTTGAGGGTTTTGATGCCCTCCATCGCCTTCTTGCTGTTCTTGTGGGCGGGGTCGTTGACGGGCAAATCAATGTTCCTGAGCAGTATGTCGCTGGCGCCTTGTTTAACATAGCCGACTACCTTATCGTCAAATTTGCCCAGCTCGGCGGCCAGGTTGAGCGCCTCTTTCATGTATCTAGCCGCCAGCTTTTCCCCCTCGGGGACATATTTCCACCGTAGGCGCTCTTCTTCGGTCACCTCGCCCATCTCAGCCACCTTTTCCATAGCTATCTCGCGGGCGCTCTTGATATGGTTGCCTTCATTCTCTAAGTTCATAATTACCTACATTATTATCTATATTATACTAGATAGCCAGCCGAGGCTCAAAGAGTTTTTCATTGTCACCCTGAGCGCAGCGAAGGGTCTCTAGTGAGATTCTTCGGTCCTCCTGCCTGCGCAGGAGTTCTCTCAGAATGACAAAATAGTAATAATGGTATCTTGATTACGGGTGCCAACATCCTTAAAATGGATTTAAATAGGCTAGGGAGGTGAAATATGCCTGTTAAGAAGGCGGTTAAGAACGATATCATCAGGGATAAGCATTTCTGGCTTACGGTGAGCATGTTTGCGGTGGCGGTGGTTCTGATTGTGGCCACGATTTTTCTGGTGAGGGAAACGAATCGGCTTAGCTCGATTACACAAGATTATTCGGAGACCTTTGTCAATACCGCCGAAGATATCTCGGCGGCGGCGGCCGATATTCAGGAAGCCACAGCCGGTTTTTCCCAGGTCAATAGCCATCTTGAGGACATGAATGCCCATCTGGAGGCAATTGACGAGAATGTCGCTGAAACCGTCGCCAGTCTTTCTCAGGTAGAGAGCACTCTGGAGGAAGTGGGCGAGGCTACGGTTGAGGTTATGGACGCTATTGCCGACCTTGAAAGGGACATCGTTCGGATTTTAGGGTCTTTTGAGTACATGACGTTTTACTGGTGCCACTATTGTGACCCCTGCCCGT
>CAYNFV010000012.1:0-8344 GCA_964396645.1 uncultured Dehalococcoidales bacterium | reverse complement strand
CTGGGAAGCCTCGGCTCCCTAGTGTGGAACTGATTGGAATTCTGACCGATATTTATGGAGAAAGACTTTGAAATCCTAGACCATGCTGCTGACCTGAAGCAGGCGTTTGCCGCGGTAAATGATATAATCTCTCTTAAAGAGGGGGTGAGAGCGATGAGGAAATCATTAATTTTAGCTATATCACTGCTGTCAGTCTTAGTTCTGCTGATAGGCGTTGGAGCGGTCGCTTGTGGCGGCAATGGCGATGAAAATGGTACGCCGCCGCCCGGAGATGGTAACGGCGCACCGTCAGACGGTTTCGAGATGGAACTGACCAGCGCCGACTTTCAGGACGGAGGGACGATACCAGCCGACTATACCTGCGACGGTCAGGACATATCCCCGGCGCTTAGTTGGGACGGAGCGCCTGAGGAGACGCAGTCCTTTGCCCTGATAGTAGAAGATGCCGACTCACCGGGGGGCGATTTCGCCCACTGGGTTTTCTTTAATATCCCGGCCTACATAATTGGCTTGGAGGCAGCCGTACCGGACACTTCCCAGTTTGACAATGGTGCCCGACAGGGCGAGAATGGCTTCGGTAGCATTGGTTATAGTGGTCCCTGTCCACCCCCGGACGAGCCCCACCATTATCACTTTAGTATCTATGCCCTGGATACAACCCTGGAACTGGCGGCCGGTGCCACCAAGGCAGAGATGCTTGATGCCATGCAGGGTCACATACTGGCCCAGGCGGAAATTGTAGCTGTCTACGAGCACTAGTCTGGCTCAGGGAAACAATCGTCGTTCATTACTATGGCCAAAGAGTTTGAAATCCTGGACCATACCGCCGATGTCGGCATTATCGCCTACGGCGCTGACCTGAAGCAGGCGTTCGCCAACGCGGCCAGGGGCCTGTTTAGCCTGATAACCAGGCTCGGCGATATTAGGGAGGCGCTGCACCGCGATATAGAGCTGAGTGCCGAAGACGTCGAGAGCCTGCTGGTGGGCTGGCTCAACGAGCTGGTCTATTACTTCGACACCGAGGGCATTCTATTCAGGCGCTTCGACATTATCGAGCTGAATAATAGCCACCTCAAGGCCAGGGGCTACGGCGAGAAGGCGGACAGCAGCAAACACGAGCTGAAGACGGGGGTCAAAGGCACTACCTATCACATGCTCAAAATCGAAAAGAATAACGGTTACCGGGTTCAGGTGATATTTGATATTTAGGAGGAGTTAGAAATGGAAAAGTCAATAATCATCATTGGGGGTGGCATCGCCGGGCTTTCGGCGGGGTGCTACGGACAGATGAACGGCTACCGCACCCAGATATTTGAGATGCACAACAAGCCAGGCGGAGTCTGCACTGCCTGGAAGCGTAAAGGCTATACCATCGACGGCTGTATTCACTGGTTGGTGGGGACTAATCCGGCAAATGACTTCTACCATATATGGAAGGAGCTGGGGGCGCTGCCAGGGCAACCTATCGTAAACCACGACTATTTCCTGCGCGTCGAGGGGAAAGATGGTAAGGTATTCAATGTTTATTCCGACCTTGACCGCCTGGAGCAGCATATGAAAGAGCTTGCTCCAGAGGATAAGGATGTTATCGAGGAGTTTATCAGAGGGGCGCGTAAGTGCACTCGTCTTTCCCTGCCGATAGACAAGGCCCCTGAGCTATACAGCCCCATCGATGGACTCAAGTTGATGTTCCAGATGTTCCCCTTCCTCAGGTTTATGAAAAAATGGAGCAAGGTTTCGACCCTTGATTTTTCCCGACGCTTCAAGGACTCCTTTCTGCGTGAGGCTTTCTTTGTTGGCTTCGCTGGTGACCTTTCGGATGAGTTCTCCATTTTCTTCATGTTTATGACGCTCGCCTGGCTGGACCAGAAGGTAGCGGGCTATACGGTAGGCGGTTCCCTGGAGTTTGCCCGGGCTATCGAGCGGCGCTACCTAGACCTCGGCGGCGAGATCAGCTACAAGTCGCCGGTGACTAAGGTATTGGTGAAGAACGATAGGGCGGTGGGTGTGCGTCTAGCTGACGGCACGGAACACCACGGTGACATTGTTATCTCCGCCGCCGATGGCCATGCCACCATCTTTGATATGCTTGGCGGGAAATACATCGATGATAAAATAAAGGGTTATTACGACAAACCTAGCCTCTTCCCTCCGCTGGTGTATGTTGGCTTAGGGGTGAAACGCACCTTTGCTGATGTGCCGTTTTCGGTGGCTGGGATAAACTTCCCCCTCGATGTGCCGGTTACTATTGCTGGCAAGAAGCGCCAGCGAATGGGCGTGCATATATACAATTTCGACCCCACCCTGGCACCAAAAAGCAAGACCGTGCTAAAAGTCCAGTTCAATACCGACTACGATTACTGGAAAAAGCTGAGCCAGGAGCCCGAACGCTATAAGGCGGAAAAGGAGCAGATTGCCGACCAGGTAGTTGCCGCTCTCGACCAGCGTTTCCCCGGGCTGGCAGCCAAGGTAGAAATGCGCGATGTGGCGACTCCTCTTAGCTGGGAGCACTATACCGGCAACTGGCGAGGCAGCTACGAAGGCTGGATGCCCACGACCAAGGGTAATTTAGCGTTTTTTACGGGGCGTATGAGCAAGACCCTGCCAGGACTTGATAACTTCTACATGGCTGGCCAGTGGGTTGAGCCTGGTGGTGGTCTTCCCCCAGCGGCTATGTCAGGCCGCAATGTAACCCAGATTATCTGCAAAAGGGATAAAAAACCGTTCGTCACTACTATTCCCGAACGGCTTTAAGGATGCTAAATGACTTCACCCTGGAGAGCAATAGTCAAAAAGATAGACGATTACCGCTGGGAGATACCGACCAGCTATAAGCAGGGCATGTCGGTGCCCGGCCGCATCTTTGCCAGCGAGTCCATGCTCGACCATATCTGGGAGGAGCACGCCTTCGAGCAGGTAGCCAACGTGGCTTTCCTACCCGGCATTGTCCGCTACTCGCTGGCCATGCCCGATATTCACTGGGGCTACGGCTTCCCCATCGGCGGTGTGGCAGCGACCAGGGTTAAGGACGGGGTGATATCGCCAGGGGGCGTCGGCTTCGATATTAACTGCGGCGTCAGGCTGGTACGGACTAACCTCACCGAGGATGAGGTAAGGCCCAAAATTGAAGAGCTGGTCATCGAGCTTTTCCATAACATCCCCTCCGGGTTGGGCTCGGAGGGTAAGATAAAAGCCAGCCGGAAGGAGCTAGACGAGGTCATGGTGCAGGGCAGCCGCTGGGCTTTGGAGAAAGGCTTTGGTCTTCCCGAGGACATTGTCGTCACCGAGGAGTCGGGCTGTATGAAGGGAGCCAGGGCCGACAAGGTCAGCGATAAGGCCAAGAAGCGTGGGCTGCCGCAATTGGGGACTTTAGGTTCGGGCAACCACTTCCTGGAGGTAGCGATGGTTGCCGAGATTTACGACGGCGATGCCGCCAAAGTTATGGGCATCGAAGATTTAGGGCAGATAGTCGTCCTGATACACACTGGCTCACGCGGCTTTGGCCACCAGATTTGCTCCGACTACGTGGCCATATTGGGGCAGGCGGTGAAAAAGTACGGCATCAACCTGCCCGACCGCCAGCTTGCCTGCGCCCCGGTTGACTCGCCGGAGGGCAAAGACTACCTGGCGGCGATGGCGGGAGCGGCTAACTACGCCTGGACAAACCGCCAGTTTATCCTGCACTGGGCCCGGGAGTCGTTTGCCAGGGTCTTCAATAAGGGCCAGGCCGAACTGGGTATGAGGCAGATCTACGACGTCTGCCACAATATCGCCAAGATAGAGAACTACGATATCAACGGCAAACCGGAGAAGCTCTGCGTCCACCGCAAGGGGGCGACGCGGGCTTTCCCCGCCGGACACCCCGATGTCCCCGAAGCCTATCAGTCTATCGGCCAGCCGGTGCTCATTCCCGGGGATATGGGCCGTTATTCCTATGTCGCCCTGGGCACCGATGTGGCCATAGCCGAGACCTTCGGCTCCACCTGCCACGGGGCGGGGCGGTTACAGTCGCGTGGAGCCGCCAAGCGTAGCCTTAAAGGTGCCGACGTCGCCCGCTCGCTGGCCGCCCAAGGCATCACGGTCAAGGCGGGGAGTATGGCTTCGCTGGCTGAGGAAGCACCGCAGGCCTATAAAGATGTAAGCGAGGTGGTTGAAATAACCCATCAGGCGGGCATCTCGCGCAAGGTAGTGAAAACCAAACCTATAGGAGTAATCAAAGGATAGAAGGGTAGAAAGATGTATTTTAAGGATATCGTCGACGCCCTGGGGCATACCCCGCTCATCGAGCTGAACAGGATGAGCCCCAGCAAAAAGGTAAAAATCATGGTCAAGCTGGAGGGGCAGAACCCGGGCGGCAGCGCCAGCATCAAGGACAGGGTGGCCAAGTACATGATAGAGAAGGCTGAAGCTACCGGCGAGCTGACCAAGGACAAGACTATTATCGAAGCCACCAGCGGCAACACCGGCATCGCCCTGGCCTGGCTGGGGCGGCAGAAGGGCTATAAGGTCACCATCGTTATGCCCGAGAGTATGAGCCTGGAAAGGCGGCAACTGCTCAAGATAAACGGCGCCGAGCTTATCCTGACCAAGGCGGAGCTGGGGATGGGGGCGGCTATCGCCAAGGCGAATGAGATGGTGGCTAAAGACAAGAAATACTTTATGCCCGACCAGTTCTCCAACCCGGCCAACCCGCTGGCCCACTACGAGACAACCGCTGTCGAGATACTGGATGATTTTCCCTACGACAAAATCGACGCCATCGTGGCCGGCATCGGCACCGGTGGCACGCTGATTGGCGTCGCCCAGCGGCTCAGGGAGAAATACCCCAATCTCAAGGCCATCGGCTTAGAGCCGCCACCGGGCGATGAAATACAGGGCTTGAAGTGCCTGGGGGAGGCGTTGCCGCCCTTCTGGGACCAGTCGCTTGTCACCGAGAAGACGACGGTGAGCAGCCAGCAGGCGGCGGAGGCGGCCAGCCAGCTGTTAAAGGAGGAGGGTATCTTCACCGGCTTATCTTCGGGGGCGGTGACCTATCAGGCCATTAAGACGGCCAGTGAGATGGGCGAGGGCAATATCGTGGCTATCCTGGCGGATGCGGGGTGGAAATACCTTAGCCTGGACATCTGGAACAGGTAGAGATTATGCCGTCAGGCGCTGGGTCGCCTAAAAGTCTAGCATTGGCATCTCAATGGCGTCTTCGGCCCCCGGAGGCAAAACGATGGAAACCGGCTGGTTATAGTCATAGACCAGCATGGTCATGAATATGTCCATGGAGGCTTCCCCTTCCTCCTCGGGGCTACCCATGATTTCAGGGGTCACCTCTATGGCCATCTCTACCTCTACCTTCATTATGAAATAGGTGTCCTTGGCTATCCATTGCTTCGCTGAGTAATCCTGAAATATTTCGTCAAGGAGTTCCGGGGAAATGTCGGGCATCATATCGCTGGTCATCCCCAGCTGCTGCATAAACAGTTGCCAGAGCTGCTCCAAATCCAGGGTGGCCTCTAACACGTAGCAGTCTACCCCACCCACTTTCTCACTGCCGACAACCTCGACCTGGGCTGTTCCCAGGATTGCTACCTGAGACTCAACCTGGTTCATTTGCGCCCAGTATCCCGTTGGTATCGCTGTTTTCATCCAGGTGATACCCGTGTCCGAGGTCTCCGTCATCATATACATCATATCGTCAACAAAGTAGGTTTCGGTTGCCGCGTTGGTGTCGGCTTCCCCGGTCATAGCCGTATTCATAGTCACGGCTATTTTCATCCTTCTGTTTTCAAGGTCCAGCACACAGTTGTAGTCTGTGGACACAGTCCCTTCGAACGCTTCGCCCTCGCTCTCGCCAGTGACGTCCATAGTCATATTCATTTCGAATTGGTAGCTTCTTATGTTGTCCAGCGCTTGAACGGCGTTGTCCACTATCTCCTGCGCCGGGGGTAGTGGTTCCCCTCCACAGGCGACAAAGGATAGTGCCATAACCAGCACCAGAGATATAGCCAGAATTTTCTGCATCGCTCCCTCCTTTGTTTTAATAAGCCGTTATTCCTGGCTATCGGTCAATGAAGTTAACAACAAGGGCTAAAAGCCGCTTAATACTCTGTTGCTTCCTCAGCCTCCGGAGGCAGCTCGATGGAAACCGGTTGATTATAATTATACACCAGTATAGTCATGGCTAAATCAATGGTCGCTTCCCCTTCTTCTTCTGGAAAACCCATTGCCTCGGCGGTCAGCTCTATCGACATATCCGTCTCTACCTTCATTAAGAAATAGGTGTCCTTAGCCACCCATTGTTTCATGGAGGAGCTGTGGGACACTTTATCAAAAAGTTCTTCACTAAACTCAGGTAATCCCAGGCTCCCGCCAAAGCCCAGCATTGCTTGCTGCATAATCATTTCCCAGAGTTGCTCTGCATCCAGGGTGATCTGGAGCACGTAACAGTCTACGCCTTTTACCGACTCACTGCCGATGACCTCGACCTCGGCTGTTTCTAGGAGTTCTAGCTGAGGTTCAGCCAGACTCAGCGTTTCGACTGTTGACTCCCATGCTTCCTCCCACTCCGCCTCCGAAAACTCGTCTTTGTCCCAGACGGGTTCTTCTCCTGGCTCCTCAATCATCATGTAGCCTATGTTATCCACAAGATATGCCTCCATGCCCATCTCTTCTTCGTCTTCCCCGGGCATGGCTACACTTGCCGTTACCTCCAGCCTCAACTGTTTGTTGTCAAGGTCCAGCGCACCGCTATAGTCCATCTCCATGCTCATTTCAAGCGTTTCGCCCTCGTCCTCAGCCACCATATCCAGGCTCATATCCATTTCGAATTCGTAGCTTCTCACGTCGTCCAGCGCCTGAATGGCACCGTCGATTATCTCCTGCGCCGTGGGTAGCCCTTCTCCCCCTCCTCCATCACAAGCGGCGAAGGAGAGAACCATAACCAGCGCCAAAGACACAGCCAAGATTTTCCGCCCCATTTTTGTTTCCCCCTTGTTTTAATAATCGGTATCCCGGGCTATCGACGGGTTACCAGGGCATAAAGGTTGTGCCCAGCGAAAAGGCGACTATCACCATGATCAGGCAGACTATGAACCATGCCCCCAGGGTAAAGAGGGTAAACCGCCACCATATAGCCCAGACCATGCCCCAGGTTACTTTAATCTCTTTCATTTTCGGTTCCCTTTCTGCTTAAGTAACCAGTATTCCAGGCTGTCGGCCAGGGCCAGCCAGCTGGCTTCGATGATATTAGTCGAGCCGCCTACCGTCCGCCAGACCTCTTCCCCGTCAGTGGACTCGATGAGCACCCGTACCTGGGCGCTGGTGCCGATAGTCTCCTCTAGGATGCGCACCTTGTAGTCGACCAGCCTGACGCCGGCGATGCTGGGGTAAAACTGTAGCAGCGACTTGCGCAGCGCCTGGTCGAGGGCGTTGACCGGGCCGTTGCCCTCGGCGACGGTATGCATTATCTTTTTGTTTACTCTGACCTTGACCATAGCCTCGGAGAGCAGTTCCTCGGGGCTGCCTTGGCTGGGGGGACGCCGCCTCTTTTCCACCACCACCATAAAGTCGACCAGCTCGAAGGGGGGCTGGTAGTCGGGCTTGGTCCGCTGGATTAAAAGCTCGAGAGAGGCTTCGGCATTCTCGTACTGGAAGCCGCGGCTCTCCAGCAGCTTGACCTGCTCCAGCAGCTTTTGCGCCTCCCTGGACTGCGATGAGAGCTTCAGCCCCAGTTCTTTGGCTTTGTAGATAATATTGCGTTTGCCCGAAAGCTCGGATACCACTGTCCTTTGGCGGTTGCCCACCTTTTCCGGGTCGATGTGCTGGTAGGCCTGGTCCCATTTGGTCATGCCCGCCATGTGATAGCCGGCCTTGTGGCTGAAGGCGCTGGCGCCGACGTAGGGCAAAAACGGGTTGGGGCTGAGGTTGGCGGCTTCGCTGACGTAGCGGGCGACCTCGGTCAGCTGCGCCAGCTGCTTGTCGGTGACGCAGTCGATGCCCATCTTTAGCTTTAATGCCGGTATAATCGAGCAGAGGTTGGCGTTGCCGCAGCGCTCGCCGTAGCCGTTGATGGTGCCCTGCACCTGGGTGACGCCGGCGGCTACCGCGGCCAGGCTGTTGGCTACCGCCAGCTCTCCATCATTGTGGGCGTGGATGCCCAGCGGCACCTTAGTCCGTTTCCTGACGGCGGCGACGGCCTCGGTTATATCGCTGGGTATGCTGCCGCCGTTGGTGTCGCAGAGCACCACGTTATCGGCGCCGGCCTCGGCGGCGACCTCGACCACCTTGAGGCTGTAGTCATTATTGGCCTTGAAGCCGTCGAAGAAGTGCTCGGCGTCGAAGAAGACGGTCAGCC
>CAYNFV010000011.1:0-20845 GCA_964396645.1 uncultured Dehalococcoidales bacterium | reverse complement strand
TTGATACCACGCTGGCCACGGTAGCTCAGACCTATGAAGTCGAGGCTGACGACAGAACCAGCTCGGCGGTGGGGCTAATCCAGCCCGCCATAACCGTTATCATCGGCTTAGTCATCGCCTTCATCGCCATATCGCTGGTCTCAGCCATGTATTCTATCTATGGGCAGGCAGGTCTCTAAATGATAAAGCGGTTAAGAAAGCAAAGGGGCTTCGGCCTGGTCGAGGTGATAATAGCCTTAGGCCTGCTGGGCGTAATCGGCATCGCCTTCCTGGGTGCGCTGGCTACGGCCTCCGGCGCTATTATCGTCTCCGATAAGCATGCCACCGCCGAAAGCCTAGCCAGAAGCGAAATGGAATACGTCAAGAGCCAAGAATACAGCAACGCCCCCTGGTCCTACGAGCTGCCTTCCGGGACATCGCCTACCGAGCAGTTCCCCGACTGGTGGGACGGAAGCCACACCCTGCCTATCGGCTACGAAGACTATACCGCCACTATCATGGCTAGCCGTCTCGACCCCCAGGGTGACGGCGTCGGCAACGAGGACGGACTGCAAAAGATAACCGTAACCATAACCTTCCTTGAAGATGACACGGTAATAACACTGGAGGGCTACAAGACAGGCTAAAATGAGGCAACGACTAAGAAAAATAATCAGAAACCAGGTGGGGCTAACCCTCATCGAGCTGATAATAGCCCTGGCTATCACCGGCATCATCACGGCCACCAGCACCCTGATTGTCTTCCAGGTGTTTGATGGAGAAGCCCGCTCCAACAATCACATAGAAGCTACCAGCCTTGTGCAAAATGCCGGGCGCCAGGTCAGCCGCGATGCCGGCATGGCTCAAGCCGCGGTGTGGACCGCAGGAGACTTCCCCCTCACCCTTACCTGGACCAACTGGGAAGACAACAAGACCCATCGGGTTGACTATAGCATCGAGAATAATGAACTCAAGCGAGAACACTATATTAATGATAACCTGGAAGACAGCTATGTCTTTGAACACGTTAACTGTGAACGTTACCCTAGCGCTACCGGGCTTGGTTTTAAGCTGACCGCAACCGTCGGAGTCGGCACGCAGCAGATAAGCGAAGCAAAGGTATATATTGTCACTCCCAGACCCAGTATGTAACAAGGCAATGAAAATGGCTAAGACGATAAAGAAAATACTAAGGAAGCTAATAAGAACCGAGAAAGGGCAGGCACTGCCCATGGTCCTCATTCTGATGGCGGTGGGCGGTCTTATCATTGCCCCCCTCCTCTCCTATACCAGCTCGGGTCTTAAAGTCGGCCAAGCCTACGAAAAGATGGCTGACGAATTCTATGCCGCCGACGCCGGCATTGAAGACGGCCTGTGGCAGATAAAATACAACCACCTCGAAGAACTATTCGATAACTACCAACGCTATAACTACACCACCGTATACGAATATCCCATATCCTACCCCGTGGAAGTAAACGAAATAGATGTTGATATTACCATAGAAAATATCTGGATTCCCAAGGATATACTCGCCCCCACCCACCAAGAGGCTGAAGAACTCATCGGGGCGGGCAAACTGATAATTACCGGCGGTGTCCCCGCCGAGCTGACCCAGCAGGTCAAGATATACTATTATAAAGAAGCGAGCGACCCCGGACTTTACGTCAATAAAATCGGAATATGGCTGCCGCCCGGCGTCAGCTATAATACGGAAGGTGAGTGCACCCTGGAAACCCACCTCAATGACGTGCTCGGCGCGGACTACACCCGCAGCATTACCTCCCACCAGGGTGGCCAGGCTGTCGTCTGGACTCTCACCTACCCCCTCCCCTTTACCGACCTCCCCGGCGTCAGCACCACGGACACCCCGATGACATCCACCTTCACCTTCCTCTTCACCCTCGACTACCCCGAATCGGAACGGAGCCCCGAAGCGGTCTCCTGGATAACCACCACCGGTGTTACCGACATTCCCTTTACCTGGGATGCCGACGTCAGGGTGTTTCACATTACCTCCCAGGCCGGCGGCGCTGACGGTACCACCATTGATGCCTATTCCATCAAAAGCGAGCTGCGGGAACTGGGCTCCGCCATCAGCGGAGACTACCGCGCTATAGGCGATACACTGATGCTAGACCTCTACCCCGATTGGGGCGGGCCCGTGCGAGATACCCTGCTTAATGAAAGCGACGCCACGGCGAGTGACATCCCCGAAAACGCCCAGATAGATCTCGCCTACCTCTACTGGTCAGCCTGGATACTGGAAGGCGGCCAGCAGGAGACACTATTCTTCGATGACTGCTCTGACATCTACGAAAACTGGTCTCCCGGAAGCGATTGGCACGAATACGGAGACTGGTGGAATGATTACTTTGGGGCGCACCATAGTTACGGGGGCGGCCCGGAACTGGAAATGGTAGACCCCGTGCCACTGGGCAGCTACGGATCGGGGTTGGTCACCATCTCCTGGCAGTACTGGAGAGCGGGCAATATAGAAAACGATGACTGCCTGCAGTACGCCTTTGGAAACGCCACCGGCTGGAGCGGTTGGTACACCGTCTTTTGCGGTGACGGTTATGGTGGTGCTGGCACCTATCCGCAAACCTTCGAGGTCGCCGTCCCTGACGAATACCTCACCAATAACTTCAGAATAAAGTTCCAGATAACCGGCTTCAGTGGTTCGGGGTATGGTGGGGGCGAGTACTGCTATATCGACAACATCGAAATCACCGCCGAGTCGGAGACAGCAGCCGATACCGCCGTCCGCTTCAAGATAAACGGCTCCCCCGTCTACTTTGCCGACGATGAATACGGCAACCCCACCGTGCCCACGGTAGGTCCTCAAGACATATATGCCGACAACTTGACAGTCCTGGAGAACGAAGACTCCGGCGGATTCTCCTACTCCTGCAAGGCAGACGTAACCGCCCTGGTGCAGGCCTTTGCCGACCACGGCAACGCCACCTACACCGTGGGCAATGTAAACGGCGATATCAACAGTCAGTGGTCCTATGCCGGCTGGTCGCTGATAATAGTCTACTCCAGCCCCGAGACGAAAAGACATCAGCTCTACCTCTATGACGAGTTCCTCTATGTCGCCCCCCACACCGATGGAGTAAGCTACCCCATCAGCGGCTTCCTCGTCCCCGACCCGATTGCTGGCGAACAAAATGCCGCCAAGGTAACCTGCTTCGTCGGTGATGGGGATGACTTCTACTCCGGTGATTTCATCGCCATAAATGCTCCCGACGTTCCCGGCTACCAGATAAGCAACGAATACAAGTTATGGGACGGCATCACACTCTCAGCCCCCTCCTTCCCTCCCTACATGCCCAATACCTCCGGCAGTCCCAATAACGTCTGGAACGGCGAATCAGTCGGGCTCAGTGCCAGCGGCGTGGATATTGATACTTTTTACGTCCCCTGGGGAAACCCGCCCGGTTCGGGCCTGCTCAAGCCAGGGGACTCATCGGCTACGGTAGTGCTCAACTTTGCCGACCCGAACCCCTCCTACGCGGAGCTGATTAACTTCATCTACATCATCCTCTCCTTCCGCAGTAGGACGGTCACCGGGGGCACTGTTACCTACCTCATAGAAGGTTAAGCTATGAGCAATAATTTAACGGAGCGAACAAAATGAAACTAAGCAAGATAGCCTGGTGGATTCTGGGCGTCGGCGTCTTCATTATTGCCTCGGTGGTCCTGCTTATGCTACACACCGGTCAGTCCAGCGACACCGAGCAGCTGAAAGACAACCTGGCAGTAACCGAGAACCTGCTCACCAATCTTACCGCGGACAGGGAGAACCTGAACAGCCAGCTTACACAACTCTACAACCAGCTGGACGAAGCCGAGGCAGCCTACCTCCAGAGCAAGGCGAACTTCCCCAAGGCAGTGATGAGCATCGAATACGATGAGGAACTATTCTTCATCGCCGATGACTACGACCTGGAGGTAATGAGCCTCACCGCCTCGGAGCCGCACGAAAAAGAGATAGAGGATACTACCTACTACAACACCATCTTCGAGGTGGAGGTGCGGGGTGAAGTGTTGAATATACTATTGTTCATTAACAACGTGGCCACCGGCGGGTATTTCAACTCCGCCACCGTGGAACTGGTGAGTATGGAAGTGCCCGAACCCGATGTAGATGAACAACCCTCGGCGGTCATCAAAATAATAGTCTATAGTTACGAAGGTGAATAGCCATGGCCAAGAAAGTTAGCACCATATTTATTAGAGACGACTCCATCAACCTGCTGGTAATGCACGGCGAGCGGGTAGAAAAGTGGGCTACCATGCCCCTGGAGCCAGGGCTGGTCAGCCAAGGATTCATCACCGACGAAGCCCAGGTAGTCGAAAAGATCAAGGAACTCTTCAAGCTGCAAAAAGTGGGCATGGGCAAGG
This sequence comes from uncultured Dehalococcoidales bacterium, assembly GCA_964396645.1. Taxonomy (GTDB): domain Bacteria; phylum Chloroflexota; class Dehalococcoidia; order Dehalococcoidales; family BS750m-G39; genus E44-bin88. Next base: position 16,456 of record CAYNFV010000011.1, on the reverse strand, counting down.
TCATCGCCGGCATAAGCGGGCATGATTCGGTATATCGCATCATAACCCTCCCCGAACTCCCCGAGGCGGTGCTGCCCGAAGCGGTAAAACGCGAGGCGAAAAGGGTAATACCGGTGCCTCTGGAGGAGGTCTATCTCTCCCACCAGACCATCACCACCGCCCAGGGGGGAACAAACGTCTTTTTAGCCGCCTTCCCCCGTAACATCGCTGACACCCTCTACAAGACGCTACAGAAGGCCGGTCTCCAGCCCTATATGATGGACTTAGCTCCCCTGGCGCTGTGCCGCGCTGTCAATCAACCCCGCTCCATCATCGTCAACGACCGGGCCGACCACCTCGACATCATGGTGATGGTCGCCCGTGTGCCCCAGCTAATCCGTCGGCTATCCCTGCCCGCCGAAGCGGAATCGCTAGCCGAAAGGCTGACCACCGTAACCGAGGAGATCGAAAGGACCATCGCCTTCTACAACTCCAGCCACCAGGCAGAGCCCCTGGACTCATCGGTGCCCATGCTTGTCTGTGGCGACCTGGCCCGGACGCCGGAAAACTGGCAGGCGCTAGCCGACAAATCACCGCACTCGGTATCAGTAATGCCCTCCCCGGTGGAATCCCCCGAAGGCTTTGACGCCAACGAATTTATGGTCAACATCGGGTTGGGCTTAAAAGAGCTGCTGCCCGAAAAGGGAGAAAACAACTTCTCCCTGGTCAATATCAACACCCTGCCCGAAGTCCACAGACCCAAGGCGGTGCGACTGCCCAACATCATCGCCCCCATTGCCATCACCATCGGGCTGGGCATACTCGTCTATCTAGGAATCCTGGTTGTCAACAAGTCCAACCAAACCAGCGTGTTGAACTCCGAGCTAATCCCTTTAGAAAACCTGATCGCTGAGGAAAACCAGGAAATAGCGGCGCTGGAGGAAGAAATTGAGCTGATAACACCGCAGATTGCCGGGCTAGAAGCGGCCACGGCTATCTTTGATGATACCTTCAACGCCCTGCAAAAGGCTCGCATCAAGGTCAACGGAGACATGAGCCAGATTGTAAACCTGCTACCGGGCAGCCTGGACCTGACTACGGTCAATCACATCGGCGATATGGTAACGGTCACCGGGATCTCCCCGAATGAAAGCGGAATTTTCAGCTACGCCCGGGCGCTAAGAAACGGCGAAAGGTTCTCTACAGTGGTTATCTTAGCTATAGAAGCCATAGAGGAGGAGGATGAAGAAGTAACCAGCTTCAACTTCGAGCTTTTGCTCAGATAAAAGGGTAAAGATGGATATTCTGGCATTATTACGCACCGCAAAAGATAAGGCGGCTTCCGACGTTCACCTGGTCGCCTCCAGCCCGCCGCTGCTGCGCATCGACGGCTCGCTACAGGCAATCAATGGTGCGGCACCGCTGACCGGCGAGGATATAAAACAGGCCTTTAACCAGCTAACCACTCCCGAGCAACAGGACGACTTCGGTAATAACCTGGAGCTCGACTTCGGTTACAACATGCCTGATGTCGGTCACCTGCGGGGCAATGCCGCCCAGCAACGCGGGGCTATCAGCTTGGCCATAAGGCTATTGCCACCCAAGATCCCCACCATAGACCAGCTTGAGCTGCCCGATATATGCAAGCAGCTTGCCATCAGGCCGAGAGGCCTTATCATCGTCACCGGCCCCACCGGCAGCGGTAAGAGCACCACCCTGGCGGCAATGATTAACCACCTCAACACCACCGAAAGCCGCCATGTGGTCACCATCGAAGACCCCATCGAATACGTCCACCCCAGCCTAAAATGCGCCATAACCCAGCGCCAGCTGGGCAGCGATACCATATCCTTCGCCGCCGCTCTCAAACACGTCTTGAGGCAGGACCCCGATGTCATTCTGGTCGGCGAGATGCGCGACATCGATACGGCAGCGGCGGTACTCACCATAGCCGAAACCGGCCACCTAGTCTTAAGCACCGGCCATGCCCCCAGCGCCACCCAGTCCATGGAAAGGATAATAGACCTATTCCCCCCTGAGGAACGCCACCTCGCCCAGACACGGCTGGCCTCACTACTGGTCGGAGTACTCTGTCAGGTGCTTGTCCCCCGGGCTGACGGCGCGGGACGGGTGGCGGCGGTCGAGATTATGCTGGCTAACCCGCCGGTCAAAAACCTCATCCGGGAAGGCAAAATCTACCAGCTCCCCAACGTAATCCGCACCCACCGCGAAATAGGCATGATATCGCTGGACGAAGCCCTGGTCAACCTCTACCTTAAGCAGGTCATCACCGGTGAGACACTGCTCGCTTTCTGCAACGAACGCGCCGAAGTGGAAAAGCTCATCGGTAAGATAAACGTAAACAACAGCGGCTAAACCCCACCCCCAGGTTTTATTCTCCACCCACGTCCCCACTCTGTTGGCGCACGTAAGATTTTCCCACCCAATACCCACCCTATAAGGGTGGTACCCCTTATATATCCCCCTGTAGGATCAACCACCACCCCACTTTGAGGGGGGTTTTAAGAGGGACTAAGTCCCCCTTTGAAAGACGTTTGTGGGCGGGTTGGTGTGGGTAAAAAAATTGGGGGAGGGGTGGGAAAAGATATAGAATGGGGTGGGGGACAAATAGATTCTCCCCCACCCCTCATCTATTTTACTAAAGCTGTGCAAAAGAAAGAAGCCTACTGGCAAGACTGCCTTGCCAGTAAGCTCCTTCCTCGTGCTTACGCTAAGCGTTAGGGCTTTTAAGTTATTCTGACGCTGCTGGACAGGAACTCTGAGTTACGGTGCAGTTCGGATAGGTGCCACCAAAGGTGTAGGCGCCCTCTATGGCGGTCGGGTCCTCGAAGTATGCATCCAGGTCACCTATTGCGGAGGGGCATGACCCGTTGTCAGAAGCATAGGCGATGGTAACGGTGGTTACCATCCGCTCTTCAATCTTACAGGCCTCGGTCTGGCCTCTGCCGAAGAAGTTACCAAAGTTAGGTACCACGATAGCAGCAATGATACCCAAGATAGCAATCACTACCAGCAGCTCAATGAGAGTGAAGCCCTTCTCGCCCTTGCGAAAGCCCCTTACCAGTCTCCTCATCGTTTCACCTCCTTTTTGTTATCTAGACTCAACTTAACCCAACTATTGTTAGGTATAATAATGATATTATCCATGCCTGTTAGGGTCAATAGTCCATTGGTAATGATTAGCCATAGTAATGTGTAGTAATATGGGGCTAGTTTCAAGGGGTTTTTGGCGCCGATAGTCCATTAGTAGGGGTGGCTAGGCATAAAAATGTGGGTAGGAAAGGTGAGAATTGTTAAGCCAAAAAGGGCTAACTGGAGGGTCCCAGCTCGGCGGCTTCAAAGACCTTGATTCTCTGTCGCTGGGCAAACTGGCGGGCCTCTTTAGCCAGCTCGGGGACGGCGATAAAGACCTTGTCCAGAATGCCGATGTCATAGGCTTTATTATCGAAGGCAAACAGCCTATCCAGCCCTATTGCTTCCCTGCCCGCCTCCACCCCGATAGCGATATCGTGGACGACGATGCCGTCATCCTTGGTAGCCAATATATCTATCTTATGGGTAGCCCCGGAGCGGCCTTCGACATCGGCGCCCTCCCGCACCTGATAGCCAAGCCGCTTCAGATAATCGATAAGCTGCGACTTGGACTTAAACTCAAAAGGCCCCCTAGTCACCTTGGCCACGGGCTTAGCGGCGCTTTCGGCCAGTACCGCCCCCAGCTCACCCACCTTGAGCACCTTTATCCTCTGCTGGCTGGCGAACTTCTCGGCCTCCGGGCGCAGCCCGGGCTGCACCACCAGCACCTTATCGTGAATGCCGCTGTCATAGGCTTTATCATCGAAGTCGCATACCTCCCCCAACCCAATCTGCTCCCCGGCTACCTTGATGCCGATAGCGATATCATGGACGACGATGCCATCATCCTTGGTAGCCAATATATCTATCCTGTGCTCCGCCCCCGACCTCCCCTTAGCCACAGCGCCTTCGGCCACCTCGTAGCCAAGATTTTTGAGGAACTCTATCAGCTGTGACTTGGGTTTGACCTCGAACTCCAGCCACTCCCGCTTGGCTTCGTTGAAACGATAAGAATAGACGTTAACCTCGTTAATTCTATCCTGAGGAGTCAGTACTCCGCACTTCAGGCAGCGCCACTGTATCTCCGGCTGGGCGAATATCTCGTAGCAATCCTGGCACTTGTTCATCAAGCCCAGGCTCTGGTAATCGCCGCCGCTGATGCGCAGCTCCGAGCCGCACTTGGGACAGATGTAGCCGTCCCTATTAACGAACTCTTCCTCCAGTCCCACAAAACGGCAGGAGATATGCTCCAAGACCCGGCCCCGCGCCAGATTTCGGGAACCGCACTTAGGACAGCAGTTAGAAGGCCTCAGGCTCACTGACTGGCAGTTGGGACAACGCAAAATGCGGTCGAAGAACTCCCTTACCAACGCCCCCCTATCCACCAGGGACTCCAGAATGGCTGCCGCTTCCTCTCCCCCCACCCCCAGCAACTTCTCCACCACGGGATAGCTAAAGCCCGGCTCACTTTCAAAATCGAGCTCGGCTTTAATAACCACAACCTTACCCGCCAGCATCTCCGCTATTAGCCTGGATGCCTTTTCACCCCCCATCCCACTAGCTGGGGTCTTAGCCGCTTTAGCCGCCTTACCCGCTTCCGTCATGTCCCTCCTCCAGACTGGCTGGTTGATATGCCAAGTATAGTTGGCTAGGCACGATAAGTCAACACATCCCAAGCCATTTTAGTCCCCACCAGTACTAATTGACCATAAGGCCGAAATGGTTATTGACTTTATCGTTAGAAGCAGACAAAATAGGGGGTAATGGAAGCATTCCTTATTGTTATCTTCTTCCTCCTTGGCATGATTATCGCCAGCTTCCTCAATGTCTGCATCGACCGCCTCCCCACCCACCAGTCGCTCGTTTACCCCCCCTCCCACTGCACCGCCTGTAACCGCCGTCTGGCGGCAAAAGACCTCATCCCTGTCTTCAGTTACCTCTGGTTGCGCGGCCGCTGTCGCTACTGCGGGGCGCCTATCCCCCGGCGCATACTCTGGGTGGAACTCGGCACCGCTGTACTCTTTGGCTTAGCCTGCTGGCGATATGGAGTGAGCATCGAGCTGGCCATCGCCCTCTTCTATAGCTGCATCTTTATTGTGCTCATGGTCATTGACTGGGAGAAAGGGCTCATTCTCAACAAGATAGTCTTCCCGGCTATAGGCGCAGCGATAGTTATCAGCGCTGCTTTCAGCCTCTTCCTGCCCGATATAGAGATAGTCCCCTTCATCGGCAGGGCGGCGGCGGGCGGCGGCATCGGGCTTGTAATCTTTTTCCTCATCGTTGTCGTCTCCAGAGGGGGCATGGGCTGGGGTGATATCAAGCTGGCGGCCCTCATCGGCCTGGTTACCGGCTTTCCCCTCGTCTTTATCGCCCTGCTCATCGGGGTGATCTTTGGCGGGGTGGTGGCGGTGTTACTGTTAGTGTTCAAGATAAAGAGGCGCAAGGAGGCTATACCCTTTGGCCCCTTCCTGGCCATAGCCGCCATAGTCACCCTGCTCTGGGGAAATAGCATTCTAAGCTGGTATCGGGGGTTATTCTAGCCACAAGATTATGTCTACCCTCTTGACAACCCCCCAAAAGTAAGATAGGATATAGCCCTATAGTACTAAATAGTAGGCACACTATGAAGTTAGAACGCCGAAGGTCCAGCATTGAAGTTATCGCCGATATGTTAAGGCTTGGTGAAGCTGGCAAGACCGAGATAATGTACAGCGCCAACATGAGCTATCACCAGCTACAAAAATACCTCACTTTCATGCTGCAACTGGGGCTTATCACCAAGGTAACGGTGGGCAACCCCGTGGTGACCTACCGAGTGACCAGAAAGGGCCTCAGGCTGCTACGCAGTATAGATGGCATCCTGGAGATACTAGAGCTAACCGGAGAGGAATAAAGTAAGGGCAAAAATATGGCTGAGAAAAGAATGCTGATACTGCCCGCGGATATCATCAAGAAGATTGACGAGAACCGCGGCGACCTGAGCCAGGCAGAATTCATCAACTTCCTTATTGATAACCAGCTCAAAACCGAGGGCACCGAGAAACAGACGGCCAGCCGGGAAGAGCTTCTCACCCTGATTGACAGTCAGCTAAAAGAGTTAGCCAATAAACAACACTACGCCACCCGGGAAGAGCTTCAAGCCTTCGAGCAGGATATGAAGCTTCTGCTTAAAAGCTGCCTCGATTTCTTCGTCAGCTACGGGCTCGAGCTGGGCAAACAATCGCCAAAAGAGGAATTCGAAGAGCTGAGCAACAAACTAGAAGAGCTGGAAAACCACCTGAACTCGGAAGGCGAAAGTAAAGAAGCCCGGATTAAATGGAAATAGCCGCCAAGGCTTAAAGCCACGCTTTTAACCCCTTCTCAATGGAGAAGGGGTCTTTTTTTATTCCACCACCCCCATAGAACATTGTTCTAGAACACTATACCTTCCCTTCGTGGGCGCAATCTGCCATAGTCAGAGTAAATTCGCCAATTGACCAACGTCGAATAAAGTCAGAAGAAAGCGAAAGCATGATCTATATAGCTCTAGGTGGAATCGGTTTCCTGGTAATCCACCTCCTCGACATCGTCTCTATAAAAAGGATACCGGGCATGAAACCCCTCACCATGCTGGTCGGCAACGGCTTAGTGGTCTTTGCCATTATTATGCTTTGCCTGTCCCCGGATAAGCTGGAGCTGCCCCTCTGGTCGACCTGGCTGGGCTGGGGCCTGTTGCCCATCTCCCTCTTTATGCTTATTTACTCCCTGTTTATTAAGCTCCCCTTCAGCAAGACCTATATAACCACCGGCGTCAAACAGAGGCTGGTCACCAGCGGGCTCTATGCCCTCGTCCGCCACCCCTGGGTGTACGGGCTCATCCTGCTCCTAATGGCGCTGATTCTGGTCTCCAAATCAAGCCTGATGCTCACCGCCGCCCCAATATGGCTCTTACTCGACATCGGGCTGGTGGCTATTCAGGACAGATTCTTCTTCAGCAGGATGTTCGCCGGCTACGAAAACTACAGGCGGGAAACTCCGATGTTCATCCCCAATCGGCGGAGTATAAACGCCTTCATAAATTCATTAAAGCAAAGCGGGGCCTAAAAACCCCCAGAGGAGGAAAAGAAATGGCTAACGAGCCGGACCTATTCAAGCAACGCAGATATGATGACCTCTGGCAAAGGTGCTGCGGGTTCATCGACCTCAGTCTAGAGGAATTCATGAGGATTCAGCGGCGACTACTCCTGGAGCAGCTGGAGCTGCTCAAAAAGTGCGAACTGGGCAGAGTAATTATGGACGGCGCCACACCCAGCACCATGGACGAATTTCGGGAACAGGTGCCACTAACCACCTACGCCGATTACGCCCCCTACCTCTTAAAGCGGAGGATGGACGTCCTGCCCCGGAAGCCAATCCTGTGGCAATACACCTCAGGCAAATCCGGGGAATACCCCTACATGTGGGCTCCGGTAACGGCCCGGCAACTCGAGGAGATACAGCCCCTCCTGTTCGCCCTACTATTCTTCGCCAGTGGCAAGCAGAGGAAGGAGATTACCCTAAGGGAACACGACACGATTTTCTACGGCATGGCCCCGCCCCCCTACGCCACCGGCTCGATGACCCGCGCCTTCCCCCACGAACTGTTCAACTTCCTGCCGCCCATAGACGAGGCGGAAGATATGTCGTTCGAGGACAGGATGAAAAAAGGCCTCAATATGGCCGTAACCGAGGGCATGGACCTGTGCTTTGCTCTGTCCAGCCTGACCATAGCCATCGGCGAACGCTTCAGCCAGAGCAACGGTAAAACCAACCTCAAACCCCTACTCTCCAAGCCCGGGACTCTATTCCGGCTGGGCAAGGGGCTGATTAAGAGCAAGCTGGCCCGCCGCCCCATGCTGCCCAAAGACATATGGTCGCTCAAAGGGCTAATCACCTTCGGCATCGACGGCGAGGTATATAAGGAAAAGATAAAGGAAATGTGGGGCCGCTACCCCCTGGACTTCCACGGCTGCACCGAAGCCGTGATGATAGCCACCCAGACCTGGGACCACCAGGGCATGACCTTTATCCCCAACCTCAACTTATTCGAATTTATCCCCGAGGAAGAATGCCTCAGGTCGATGGAAGACCCCCTCTACGAGCCGCGCCCCGTCCTGCTCGACGAGGTCAGGCCCGGCAACTACGAGCTGGTCATCACCAGCTTCCACGGCGGCCCCTTTATCAGGTACCGGCTGGGTCACCTGATTAAAATACACTCGCTGCGCAATGAAAAGCTCGATATTGATATCCCCCAGATGTCGTTCATCTCCCGCATGGATGATATGATTGACATCGCCGGCTTCACCCGCCTGTCCGAGAAAACCATCTGGCAGGCCATCGAGAACACCGGGGTAGCCTACAAAGGCTGGACGGCGCGCAAGGAAGTCAAGGAAAAGCCAATGCTGCACCTCTACCTGGAACTGAGCGAAAACGGCCACCTCACCACTAAGCAGGTAGCCGCAGCGGTCCACGAGCAGTTAAAGAAGCTGAATACTCCCTACGCTGAAATGGAGGACTTCATCAAGCTGCAACCACTCAAGGTCACCCTCGTTCCCGAAAACGCCTTCCGTAACTACGAGCAGGCGAGAAAGAAGGCAGGTGCCAAGGGCAGCCAGGTGCAGATACCCCATATCAACCCCTCAGAGGCCATGATAGACAGCCTGCTTAACGGCGCCCCCCCAGAGGCAGTCAGCGAGCCAAGCCCGCTAGAAGCTGCCCGCAGCCGGTAACGGTTATCACACCAACTCAACCCAGGTCCCCCTCCCCCACAGAGGGGGACCTGGCTATTTAGAGAGGCCAGCCGGGTTTTCTAGCTATCATTTTATGTAAAACACAAAGGTGGGGGCTACCATATTCCTATTGACAACGCTACAGGCATAAGACATAATGACTATAATTGACTATACTAATAGGCAGTAGTAGCTTCTGCTAGCTTTATTAGCTACGGAAAGTACTAGAGGGGATATTTAATTAATGAACTTATGGGCTATAATACCGCTCATCAGCTCTCTGACCTTTGCTGTCTTGGTGGCACTGGTCCTGCAACAGGCCAAGAGATGGGTAGATAGGGTATTCGCTATATTCCTCTCCGTCTCCGCTGTCTGGAGTTTCTCCTCTTTCATGCTCACCCGCATACCCGACACCGCCGTTCAGACCTCAATCTCCGAATCACTTGTTTTCTGGAACGTAATGGTCATCGCGGCTATACCCGCGGTGGCTGTCTGCTACTATCATTTCGTCAGGGCTTACAACAACAAGCCAGGCGGTATAGGCTTATACATCGGCTACGGGCTGGTGCTGGCGGTGCTGGGGTTCGGTCTCAGCGGTAATATCGTCCAGAGCGCCCACATGGTCGATGGCTTCCTTCATCACGACATTGGGGCCTGGGCTTACATTTTAATGTGCATTCTCCTGCCCTTCCTCACCATAGCCCTGGTCATGCTGGCCAGGAGGTACCGCAGCTCAGCCGACCCCACCGACCGCAATAGAACGATGTACTTAATAGCCGGCTGGAGCATAAATGTGCTAATCGGCTATATTACCCCCCTCACCCCCGCCCTGGCGGGCTTACCCACCGACCACATCGGTAACCTGGCTAATGCCTTAATAATCGCCTACGCCATCCAGAGATACCATCTGCTCAATATCAGGCTGGTGGCGCGGAGAGGGCTGAGCTACTTGACGGTAATAGCCTGCCTCGTCGGCGTCTGTGGCGTCGCCGTATTCGTGGGGCAAAGCTACCTCATCGACCAGCCGAGGTTCCTACCTATAGTCCTGGCTTCGGCTTTGGTGCTGCTGATAGTGCTAGCGGCCAGACCCTTGAGGCACCTCGTTCAAGAACTGATAGACCGCATCTTCTATGGGCAAACCTACCGCTACCGCCGGGCACTACTTAGCTTCAGCAAGAAGATGGGCAATATTATTAACCTAGGCGAACTGGCCAGCGAAATGCTCCCCGCCGTGACCAAGGCTCTAAACATCGAGCACGCCAAGTTGCTCTTCGAAGACGTTAACAGCGGTGACTTCACCACCCAGTTCACCTACCCCGAAGTGGAAGAGGACTCAGACGACGAACTCAGGCTTAATGTCGATAGCCCGATAATCGCCCTCATGGAGAAAGAAGCCGGCCCCATCGACCTGAGGCAGATGGATAACCACCCCGAACTCAAAGGGTTGTGGCAGACAGAGAAGGAAAAACTGGCTGACATGGAAATCCTGTGCCCGATTAAGAGCGAGGGCAGGCTTATCGGCATCCTGGCCCTGGGTAAAAAGAAGCAGGGCAAACTCTACTCCCATGAAGACGTAGAGCTGGTAGTGGGCATGGCCAGCCAGGCCAGCATCCTCATTGAAAACGCCCGCCTCTACGCCCAGGCGACAATAAGGGCTAACACCGACGGGCTGACCGGCCTCTATAATCACCGCCACTTCCACGAGCGTCTGGAGCAGGAAATCGCCCGCGGTTCCCGCTTCGGCAGCATGTTCTCCCTGATAATGCTGGATATAGACCTCTTTAAAGCTTACAACGATATCTACGGGCACCTGGCCGGGGATGAGGTACTGCGCAAAATCGGGCGTTATATCGAAGGCTCAATCCGGAACATAGACCTCTCCTTCCGCTACGGCGGCGAGGAATTCGCCATTATCCTACCCGAGACGCGGATAGACGCCGCGGCTAAGGTAGCCGAGCGTATGCGCAAAATGATAGAGTCGAAAACAAGTTCCCGCACCATGCCCATAACGGTCAGCATCGGCATCGCCAGCTGGCCCACCGACGGCGTGATGAAAGAAGAAATAATCGCCCGCGCCGATGCCGCTCTCTATCGGGCGAAACAGGCGGGCAGAAACCGGACCTGTCTATCCTCAGACCTGGACAAGGCGGAAACGCCCAAAATCAGCGCCGAGCTCGAGGCAAGGCCGAGGGCTCTAAGCATCATCTACGCCCTGGCGGCTACGGTTGATGCCAAAGACCACTACACCTATGGCCACTCCCGGAAGGTCAGCGACTACTCGGTAGCCATAGCTGAGGCACTCGACCTGCCCCAGGACAGGATTGCCACCATCCGCGCTGCCAGCCTACTCCACGATATCGGCAAGGTCGGCATCCCCGACTCCATACTCAGCAAAGAAGGCCCCCTCACCGACGAAGAATGGGAACCGGTAAAAATCCACCCCAAGCTCGGCGTAGAGATACTCAGGCATATTATTGACCTGGTCAACTGCCTCCCCGCCATACTTCACCACCACGAGCACTACGATGGCAAGGGCTACCCCTCCGGCCTAAAAGGTGACAGTATACCCTTAGAAGGCAGAATACTGGCCATAGCCGACGCCTACGACGCCATGACCTCCCCCCGCCCCTACCGCGAGCAGCTATCAGCCCAGGCCGCACTCGAAGAGTTGAGGCGCTGTGCCGGAACCCAGTTCGACCCCGAGCTGGTAGAGATCTTCTGCACGCTCATCGAATCGGCCACATCAAGCCGCCTGGAAATAAAGTAGACCGACGCTCTCGAAGGCACTTCAGGGTAACTTACTCTAAAAGTATCGTCCCTCTGTCACCCTGAGCGTAGCGAAGGGTCTGGTTTTAGTAGACCACCCCCAGATTCTTCGTCACTTCGTTCCTCAGAATGACTTCTAAGGCAAGACGCTGTTTCAGGATTTAATCCGGTAGGGACAGGTTTGCCTCAGGCTGCAGCGTGCGCATACCTCGGCTTGTGTCCATCGGGTCATCTTAGGCCCGATGCCGATAACCATAGAGGTCGACTTGCGGGGAACCAGCACCCCGGAAGAGGAAAGGCTGACGCCGATTTCACTGGCTGGCGTCAGTTCCAGCAGACTCCACTGCTCGGTCATGGGGAAACCAGGCATACCCGGGTTAACCGGGCTGCTTATCTCATAGCCCCGTGCGGCAACCTCGGCGGCGATAAGCTCCAGGGCTTCGGGAATGAGCCTGTCCACGGCGGCGGTGCCGATGCCGTCTAAGACCATCCCACGCAGAGCCTCACCACTTTTAGTGTATTCGGTTACCTGTTTTTCCAGCTGAAGCCCGATGGTGGCGACGAGGACAATAAGCTCCTTGGCCTCGGGGAAGGTGGCGGGTAGCAAGGGCCCCTCTATAGACTTATCGCCCTCCAGGGCTATACGGTCGGGGTGCATGGCGGCTATGGAGTAATATTCATAGGCGACCGCTGGTTTGAGAAGACTTCCCTTTTTGACTTCAGCCAGCAGCTCGGTAATTACCTTCTTTATCTCCGGCCTTACCCTAGCCCCACCCCCCAGCCCCTGACGACGCAGCACCTCGTCGTTGTAGTCCAGGCTCAAGTGGATATCGCGGATTACGGGCATATCCCTCTCCCTCGGGGTCTTAGTCCTAGCTAAAGCCTACCAAAAAGCACACCCCGCGACAAAGGGTTTGCCCCGGGGTGCTACCGCTTTAGTCACCTTATCGTCTATTTATAGACTTTGCTGCCGTATTCCTTGGCGGCGTCAACCATGGCGTGAACGTTCTCCGCTTTGGCCTGGTCAAAGAAAGCCCCATTGCTCACGATGTAACCGCCGCCCGGAGCACAGGTATCAATGAGCTTCTTTACGTAGTCCTTCACCTGCTGGGGTGTGCCGACGACCAACAGGTCGGAGGGCACGTTGCCGAACAGGCAACCAACCTTGCCCAGTGTTTTCTTGGTTTTAGCTATATCGCTCTGGTCAATCATCCACAGGGTCTTGCCCTTGGGTAAATCGCTCATAACCTCCATACGCGTGGTCCAATGCCCCTCAGCCGCCGGCATTGGTACAACTCCTTCAGCGATTAAGCCTATCATGACCTTTCTAAAGGTAGGCCAGTAGAACTTCTTGAACTGCTCATCGGAGAGGAAGCCGTCAGCCCCTTTATGCAGAGGCATGAATATTATGGGGTGTCCGGCCATCATAGCCGTGCCTACTCCCATCTTAATCATAATCGGGACCAGCCTGTCCATGGCTTCGAGGAGCTTATCGGGCTGGCGGTACATATCCACCATTATTCCGCGAGTTCCTCTGAGGGTGTCGCCAACTACATCAAAGGGTGCCTTGGTAAATCCGGCGACGATGAGGGGGAACCCGGCGGCGGTTATTTCGCCATTCCAGGCACCCATAGCTCCTATCCATTTCAGGGCTTCGGCGCCAGCCTCAAAGAGGGCCTTATAGGTGGCCTGAACAGGAGGTAGACCAAAGGGTATGAAGTTGAGGGCGACGCCATACATTTCAAGTATGCCGGTGAGGGCGGGGAGCATCTTAAAACCCTCTAAGGCGCCGAATACGCGCGGCAGATAGGTATTACTGAAGAAATTTGACGGGTCGTCAATTAAGGCATCGTATTCGTCCGCCTTCATGTATTCCCCTTCGTTGCACTGGTATGGATTCTCAGGCGCGACCCCATGGCCAGGCCAGGAATATAACTTGTAGTCAAGAGTCTCAAAGAACTTCCCCGGCCCGGGTACATACGCGCCAAGGTTCCCATCCGGGGCAAAGTCGAGGACAAATTTCTTGAATGCCATGGAGCATTTCTCGTAGTCATACATGGCGTCATAGGGGGTTATTCCAGCATAATAAACGGGGAAGAAACTAGGCGCGACAAAATACGGTACCCTGTCCGGCAATTTCTTCATCTGGATGGCGTCTTTTATGCGGGTTATTCTGTCCTCAAAAGCCTTTTTAGTAGCGGGGCTCTGGAACTTGAGGTCTTTACCTTCCGGGTCTTTCGGTGCCATCCACCTGGCAAACAGCGCCTCCTGCTTTTCTTCCGATGACATCTCTGCCCATTCTTTTGCCATTTTTATTACCTCCTGACCTTCTTTTAGAGGATTATCAACCAGCGCTTATCCATTTTTGGGCCAGGCTAACCCCGGCCATGGCGTCTTTGCCATAAGCGTCAGCGCCGGTATACTTTTTCACCTCTTCGCTCATCTGGCCACCGCCAATCATGACCTTAACCTTATCTCTCAAGCCAGCGCTCTTTATGGCGGCTATAGTCTCCTTCATGGAATCAAAAGCTAGGGTAAGAAAGCCGCTAAGACCGACGACAGGAGCCCCCGTTTCCTTAATCTTGTCAACGAACTTCTGCGCCGGCACATCAACGCCCAGGTCGAAAACCTCAAAGCCGTTAACATCGAGCATAAAGACAACGATATCCTTGCCAATGTCATGGATATCGCCGGCAACGGTGCCGAAAACGACCTTACCCAGCTTCTTGGTACCCGCCGCCTTGGTCAGCTTAGGCTTAACCAGCTCAGTTACCGCTTTCAAGATTTCCCCCGAGTAGACCAGGTCAGGGATAAAATACTGGCTACTGGCAAAGCGCTTGCCCACGATTTCCATGCCGGCGCGGGCATCGTCCAGGATCTTAAGGGCATCCTCCTCCTTCCCCAATCTATCCTTAACAACCTTAAGAGCCTCTTGTTCCTTCAAATCAGCCAACAGGTTAACCAAATCTCCAGCCATTTTCTATTTACCTCCTTAAAGAATTATTTTGGCTCTTATGTCAAACAGCCTCAGTGTATTAACTCCGTCAGCACCAGTCCTCGTTGGAGAAAACTATCCCCTCGGTTCTCAAACCTTCACGGGTATAGTATACACAAAGAATAATAATTCCACCACCCCCCACCGCGACACTAGAAGTCAGGCCTAAAGCCCCAGATAGGCTTTCTTGACCATCTCCTCCTCGAGAAGATGCTCACAATCCCCTTCTAGGACAATATGCCCGTTCTCAAGCACGTAGGCCCGGTCAGCTATCTCCAGGGTGCGTGGAACGTTCTGCTCGATAAGCAGTATGGTAATGCCCTGCTCGCGCAGGGTCTTGATAACATCGAAAACCTCATTCATCACCATCGGTGCCAGACCAAACGACGGTTCATCAAACATGCAAAGCTTCGGCTTGGGCATCAGACCCCTCCCCATGGCCACCATCTGCTGCTCACCGCCGCTCAACGTCCTGGCCAGCTGCTTCGCCCTCTCCTTCAAAATGGGAAAAGACTCATAGACCTGCTCAAACGTCTTATTCCGGTCCTTCCAGGCTTTAGAGCTATAAGCCCCCATCTCCAGGTTCTCATGCACCGACATATCGGTAAAAAGCCTCCTCCCCTCAGGGACATGAGAAATGCCCAAGTCTACGATTTTGTGAGGCGGCAAGCCATCTATCCTCTGACCATCAAACTCTATAGTGCCTGAAGCCGGCTGCAACACACCAGATATAGTATTAAGCAGCGTAGTCTTGCCCGCGCCATTAGCCCCGACCAGGGCAACTATCTCGGCCTCTTCGATTGTCATAGAAATATCCCACAAGGCCTGGACCTTACCATAAAAGGTATTTACCTTGTTAATTTTCAGCATAACCCTACTCTCCCAAATATATCTCGATAACCTTCTTGCTAGCGGCAATCTCCTTGGGCGTTCCCTCGGCAATCTTCACTCCGTGATGAAGAACCATAATTCGGTCGCAAATGCCCATAATCGCCTTCATAACATGCTCAATCATAAAAACGGTAATTCCTCTATCCCGAATCTTGGACACCAGTTCCATAGCTTCGGCGGTCTCGGTGGGCGTTAACCCCGCCATCAACTCGTCAAGCAAAACCATGTCCGCCTGGGTAGCTAAAGCCCGGGCTACCTCAACCCGCTTCTGGTTTGCCATGGTCAAGCCCCCGGCCGGGATAGTTTTGGGTACCGAAAACCCAACAAAATCCAGCAACTCCCCAGCTTCCTTGGTAGCCTTCGCCGGTGACATAGGCTTGGGTGTTCCGAAGAGCGCGCCCAACGCCACATTCTCTATAGCCGGAACAGCGGGGAAAATCTTAACCTCCTGAAAGGTCCGGGCCATCCCCATCCGGCATATCTTATAAGGGCTTAAGCCGCTGATTTTCTTATCCTTAAATTTTATTATTCCCGACTTAGGGGTAAACGCCCCTGATATCAGGTTAAAAAGCGTTGTCTTACCCGCCCCGTTAGGGCCAATCAGGCCGAAAATCTCGCCCTCATCGACGTGGAAGTCGACATTGGATACCGCCGCCAGTCCGCCAAAATACTTGGTTACTTTTTCACCTTCAAGTATTCGCATTCTGTGCCACCGAGCCTCCTTTCCTCCACTTCCGTACCAGTCCTACCAGTTTTTGTATCACCCCAATCAATCCATTAGGCATGAATACTATAGCGCCTATTAATACGGCACCGAAGATAAGCATATAGTATTTTTGCAACTCACCCGTAGTTAACACTTCCTGGATATAGGCAAAGAGCACCGCGCCGATAACCGGCCCGTAAATATTCCCCATACCGCCGAAAATAGCCATCAGCACCGGAGTGAAAGATATCATCAGGTTAAAAGCGACGCCCGGGTCTA